>NZ_JBYSXD010000001.1:0-176909 GCF_058781865.1 Arthrobacter sp. FW306-1B-F12A | reverse complement strand
GCTAGGACTCGGCGGGCTCCTCGTAACGCGGGAAGACCGGGACCGGCGGCGGGAGCTCCGTACCGGGGACGATCGGCGTGGCGACGGCCGCGAACTGGCGGGGCTCGCCGTCGGGCTGTCCCAGGACCTCGAGCAGCTTGGCGGCCGATGTCGGCATGACCGGCTGGGCGAGGATCGCCACAATGCGGACAACCTCCAGCGTGACGTACAAGACCGTGTTCATGCGCTCGACGTCGGTCTTGCGCAGCACCCACGGGGCCTGCTCGGCAAAATACGCGTTGGTGTCGCCCAGCACGGCCCAGATTGCCTCGAGGGCACGGCTGAATTCCTGCTTCTCGAAAGCCGCGCGGGCCACGTCCAAAAGTCCGGCGGCCTGGGCAAGCAGCGCGGAGTCCTCTGCCGAGAAGTCTCCCGGAACCGGAACCCTGCCTTCGCAGTTCTTGGCCACCATGGACAGCGAACGCTGCGCCAGGTTGCCGAAGTTGTTCGCGAGATCGGCGTTCATGCGGCCCACGATCGCCTCGTGGTTGTAACTGCCGTCGGCGCCGAACGGAACTTCGCGGAGGAAGAAGAATCGCACCTGGTCCAGGCCGTACTGCTCCACGAAGTCCTTGGGGGCCACCACGTTGCCGAGGGACTTGGACATCTTGACGCCATTGTTGGTCAGGAAGCCATGGATCATGACGCGCTTGGGCAGTTCCAGGCCCGCGCTCATCAGGAAGGCGGGCCAGAAGATGGCGTGGAACCGGGAGATGTCCTTGCCGATGATGTGGACGTCGGCGGGCCAGAACTTACGGAACGCCTCAGAATCGGCATCAGGGTAACCGACTCCCGTCAGGTAATTGGTCAGCGCATCAACCCACACGTACATGACGTGTTTGTCGTTGCCCGGCACCGGGACACCCCAGTCGAAAGTCGTCCGGCTGATGGACAAGTCCTGAAGGCCCTGCTTGACGAAGCTGATGACCTCGTTGAAGCGGTACTGGGGGGCGCCGAACTCCGGCTGCTCCTCGTACAAGGCCAGCAACTTGTCCTGGTAGGCGGACAAACGGAAGAAGTAGCTCTCCTCCGCGGTCCACGTCACTTCGGTATCCGTACCGCGCGAGTAGCGGACGCCGTCGTCCTTCAGTACTGTCTCGTCTTCGGTGTAGTAAGCCTCGTCGCGGACCGAGTACCAGCCCTCGTATTTGGACAGGTAAATGTCCCCCTTGGCTTCCATCTTCTTCCAGATGGCCTGGGAGGCGGCATAGTGGTCGGCATCCGTGGTGCGGATGAACCGGTCGTAGGAGATGCCCAAGGCAGCGTGGGCGGCCTTGTAGATTTCGGCATTCCGGTCCACGAGTTCCTTGGGCGTGATGCCTTCCTTCTCCGCAGCCTGGGCAATCTTCATGCCGTGCTCGTCCGTGCCGGTCAGGAACATCACGTCATAGCCATCGAGGCGCTTGAACCGGGCCATCGCGTCGGTGGCGATGTACTCGTAGGCATGCCCGATATGCGGCTCGCCGTTCGGGTAGGTAATGGCGGTGGTGATGTAGAACGGGGGTTTATCTGGAGACGTCACTCTACGAAGTTACCTTCTCTTGGAGATGGAAAGACCGGACCGGCCGCATGTGACGGCCGGCCCGGAAGCAGCGGGCTACTAGTTCAATTCAGTCAGCGTATCGCTGAGCCTGACAAGCTCGTGGTCGTGGGAGGCCACCAGAACGGCGATACCGTCGCTCGTGGTGTCCTTCAGGATGCTGATGATGCGGTTTGCCGAAGTACGGTCCAGGCTGGCCGTTGGCTCGTCCACCACCAGGACCCTGGTGCCCAGGATCAGGGCGCGGGCGATGGCGACACGCTGGCGCTCACCGCCGGACAGCTGCGCCGGACGGTGGCGCATGCGCCGGCCCAGCCCCACCAGGTCCAGCAAGTCCTTGGCCATTTCGGTGCGCTGCTCCACTTCGCCGTCGGGGACGGCCGGCAACAGCACATTCTCCAAAGCGCTCATGCCGTCGATCAGGGCGCCGCCCTGGTCCACGTACCCGATGAGGGCGCGGCGGCGGTCGGCGATTTCGTCGTCGCCCATCTTCTCGAGGGAATCGCCCTCCCAGAGGACACGGCCCGACGTCGGAAGCGTGAGTCCCGCTCCCACCGTCAGGATGCTGGTCTTGCCTGAGCCGCTTCGCCCGGCGACGCAGTGCATCTCACCGGCGTGCAGGGTGAGGTTGAAGTCCTCGACGACGGTGACCGGCTCCGCTCCACCCTTGTCACCGCCATAGCGGATGGTGATGTTGCTCAACTGCAAGGGCATGCCGTGGTCCGCAGCCCGCACGATGGTGTTGGCGCGGGTCTGGAACGACTCGTCGGTGGATTCCGTGGTCGCGGTCAGATCGGGTTCGAGGTTGTCAGTCATTTGACCACTTTCGTTGCAATGGGAATCCAGCAAATTACGGCCACCACTCCGGCCAAAGCGGCCCAAAGTGCGGCATAAGGAGCGAGCAACAGGCCCAGGCCCAGCGCCCCCACGACGCCGAGGATCAGCGCCACTGCTCCGACCAAGGCATTTTCGAAGAAACGGACCTGTCCCAGCATGTCCGGGTTCCAGCCCATGGCCCGGAGCGTGCCGAGCTGTTCGCGCCTGGCCTGGAGTTCGAAGCGACCGGTGACCAAGGTCAGTACGAGGCCAACGAGCACCCCGCTCACCGCCAGGATGACGCTCGGCAAGGCGATCGTGGCGGAGGCGAGCCCGCTGAGGGCACTGGCTCCAGCTGCGCGCGGGATGTCAATGAGCAACGCGATCAGCGCGCCCACGGCAGCGCCGAACACGCCCACGGCAACGGCCAGGGCCACTGAGCTGAAACGGTGGGTAACCAGTTGGCGGTACGCGAACGTGAGCGGTGAATCCACCGGGATCAGGCGTTCGTCGTGTTGGGGTTCCTGGTCAACGATGTCGCGGTGCCGCAATTGCTGGGCCGCGATGTAGGCGGCGGCACAGTAAATGAGCAACACGGACGCCGAAACAATGACCGTGGCCAGGTTCCAGCTCAGAAGGCTTAGCGCAATGCCTGCCACGGCAACGATCCCCGCACCTATACCGAACTCTTCGAGGACCCAACTTCGGATCTTCCTTTGGGTCCAGCCCATGGCGCGGAGGATCCCTGCCTCGCTGCGTCGCTGGCGGATATAGCTCACGGTTGAAGCGCCGGTCAGGAGGGTGGCCCCGCACAGCGTCAGGAAGAGGAGGGTGATGTTGGTGCCGGTCAGGGATCCGGAAACGGCGTCGGCGGCATCCTGCCGGACCCACGACTGCTGGACGGTACCCAGCGCGGATTCCTTGCCGGCGTCGTCCTTGGAGTATCCCGGGACGAAGATGTTGGCGTCTTCACGCGCGGAGCCGGCCACCACTGTGGCTTGGAGACCCATGTCGCGGATCTGGGCCGCGAGCTTATCGACCTCCGGTTGGGCCTGCTTCCAGTTGCCTGGCGCGCTGGCGCGGACCCTGACGGCGTCGATCACGTTGGCGTTGGAATCGTAACCACGCGCTGCGGCAAGGCCGTAGTAGTCGGTGAGGGCACCGGCAGACTGGCTGACCAGGCCGGTGGCGCTCAGCGAAGGCTTGAGGCCCTTGGCTGCGGTGTCATTTCCCGAAGCGTCCTTCTGGAGCGTCATCGGGGCCGGGTCGTAGCCACCCAAGGGCAGCTTGTTGACGTCGCCCGCTGCTTTCTGGATCTGGGCCGGATCAAACGTCCCGTAGACCATCGGCAGCGGCGTAGCGGGCTTCGATCCCGTGGCAAGGTTCTCCCGGTACGAGCGCTCATCGACCGGCTTGCGCTGGCTCTGGTCGACCATCGCCCCGAAGGCCGACTTCTCGGGCAGCTTGTTGACGGTCACCCAGTCTCCCGGCGTGGCGGACTTGCCGACGGCGCCGTTCGCGGAAGTTTCGCCGTCCTTGTACTTGGGTGCCGCGGCGAAGTCGGTGCTCCACTGGGCCGGCTGGTACAGGCCTTGGCTGAAGTTGCCCATATTACCGAGCAGCTGGCTGTGGTCCGTGGATCCTGGCCATGACAGGGCGAACGGCGACTTTGACACGAAGGGCAGGTAGTCCTTGTCCAAAGAGCGCGAGACAGTGCCGACGTCGTTGACGACCTTGCCCGAATCATCGATTTCCTGGATTTGGACCGAGTACTTCAGATCCAGCGAGGTTCCCTGCCGGACGATCAAAGGAATGGCCTGTGAAGCATCCGTGATCTGGCCGGAGAGCTTCGCCTGCTGGTACTGGGTCATGAGGGGTGCCCAGTATTTGAGCTTGACGCCCATGAAATCCGGGCCTTGTTCGAGTTCCTGCTGCGTAGGGCTCTTGGCGAAGAGCTGTTCGAAGTAGCGGCCGATTGCGCCTGCGTTGCGGGTGTCGGCCGGCGGCGCCTTTTGCAGCGGTGCGAGGAAGTCTCCGGCGGAGCCCAAGAGCGCGCGCTCGGCGGTCGGATCGACGGCGACGACCGACTCGGTGACCTGCGGAGCCATGGGCAGCGCTACGGAAAGGTTGAAGAGGTTGTGTTCCGAGCCGCCGGCGGGAGCGGGGAACTTGATGCCGGTCTCCCCCGCGGGTCCGGCGATGCGGATGCTCTTGCCTCCGGCAGTCTGCTGCTCAACAACCTGCCCCTTGCCGAGGGTGCCTTCGGCGCTGGTCTGGAAGAGGGTTTGCTGGGACACTCCGTCGGAGCTCACGGCGGTGGCGGTCAGGCGGTACTTCTTGGGCTTCGCGGGAAGCACGGATTCCGGTGCGGGCCAGCTCTTGGAGTCCGTTCCGGTCGGATCTCCCGCGGTGGCTCCACCAGCCAGTCCCGCGTTGTAGCCAAGGTAATCCATCGCGTCGAGACGCGGGGTTTCCAGGTTCTGCGTTACCCGGGAAACGAGGCTGATGGGCGCCGCGACCGACGCGCCGCTCAGCCCACGGATCTTCTCGAGTTGCGGGAAGCTGATGCCGCCCTGGCCGTTCGCGATGTCCGGCTGGAGGAGCGCCCCGCCGTCCTTGGTATTCGCGGACTTGGCCTGGACCAGGATGTCGTACAGGCCGCGTGAGTTCTCATCCACTGTCCGGTTCAGCGCGGCCTGCGACTGGCTCTGGATGAATACGGACAAACACATGGCGACGATCAAAATGGCCGCGGTCAACAGAAGCACACGGCTTCTGATGAACCTCTGGACGGCGTTCATAGGGCTCCCTGAGTCCTGGATTGCGGGTGCGCACACTGCTGTCCCTGGAACCATGCCGAGGCAATAGGAATCCACCGGGTGTGTGCAAAAGTTATTGGCCGGCCTGCCGCCGGTTCCGAATTTCGGACCAAGCCATTGTAGGCAGACCGGCCAATGATATGTGGCCGATGTGAAGTGCGGCACACTTTTCTAGCTCAAACGGTGAGGATGCTAGTCCTCCAGATCCACTTCACGAACCATGTCGGCGCCAATGCCGGCCTTGATGGCTTCAAGGACCTGCTGCGGCACCGAAGTGTCGATCGTGAGCAGCGCCAGGACCTGGCCGCCTTCGCTCTGGCGGGCCACCTGCATGCCACCGATATTGATGTTGTTCATGCCCAGGATGTGGCCGATGGTGCCGATGACACCGGGACGGTCCGCGTAGGAAACAACCACGAGGTGCTCGCTGATCGGGATTTCGACGTCGTAACCGTTGACGCCCACGAGCTTCTGGACCTGCTTGGGTCCGGTGAGCGTTCCGGCCACGGAAATCTGCGATCCGTCGCTGAGTGCCCCGCGGATGGTCAGGACGTTGCGGTAGTCCTCGGCTTCCGGCGTCGTGATCAGGCGAGTGTTGATGCCGCGCTGCTCGGCGATGACGGGTGCGTTGACGTAGGAGACCTGCTCGGTCACGACGTCGGCGAACACGCCCTTGAGCGCCGCCAGTTCGAGGACCTTCACGTCCAGGCTGGAGATTTCGCCCGCGACCTCGACGTCGATCTGCGTCAGGGATGCGTGGGTCAGGGCCGTGAAGATCCGGCCGAGCTTCTCGATCAGCGGGATTCCGGGGCGGACGTCGGAAGCGATCACGCCACCGGCCACGTTGACTGCATCCGGGACGAGTTCGCCGGCGAGGGCGAGGCGCACGGACTTCGCCACGGAGACGCCGGCTTTTTCCTGGGCTTCGTCCGTGGAGGCACCCAGGTGGGGCGTCACGATGACATTGTCCATGCCGAAGAACGGAAGGTCGGTGCTCGGCTCCTTGACGAAAACGTCGATGCCTGCGCCGGCGATCTGGCCGTCTTCCAAAGCCTCGTGGAGGGCTTCTTCGTCGATCAGGCCGCCGCGGGCGACGTTGACAACGTAGGCCGTTTCCTTCATCTTCTTGAAGGCATCGGCGCCCAGCATGCCCACCGTTTCCGGGGTTTTGGGCATGTGGATGGTGATGAAGTCGGACTTCTCCAGCAGTTCGTCCAGGGTGACGAGCTTGACGCCGAGCTGAGCGGCGCGCGCGGAGGTGATGTAGGGGTCGTAGGCGAGGATCTCGGTCTCGAAGCCCTGCAGGCGGGCGGCCACGAGCGCTCCGATGCGTCCGAGGCCGATGATGCCGATCTTCTTCTCGAAGAGTTCGATGCCCGTGTACTTGGAGCGCTTCCACTCGCCGCCCTTCAGGGCGGAACTGGCCTGGGGGATGTGGCGGGCAAGGCTGAGGATGTGACCGACCGTCAGCTCGGCAGCGGACACAATGTTCGACGTCGGGGCGTTGACCACCATGACGCCGGCCTGGGTAGCGGCCTTGATGTCCACGTTGTCCAGGCCGACGCCGGCACGGGCGATGATTTTGAGGTTCTTGGCTGCGGCAATTGCCTCGGCGTCCACCTGGGTGGCTGAACGCACGAGGATGGCGTCGACGTCGACGATTGCGGAGAGCAGCTGGGAGCGGTCCGCGCCGTCGGTTTGGCGGATCTCGAAGTCCGGACCAAGGGCCTCGATCGTGGCGGGCGAAAGTTCCTCAGCGAGGAGTACTACTGGCTTGGTGCTAGTCACCGGTGACCTCTTTAGCTCTCTTTTTCAGGTGGGGTTTTGGTGAAACGATTCTTTGACGACGAAGGCCGGACCCGGTATACCGGGTCCGGCCTCCATGCCGGGCGGCTTCATTTCGAGCCTATCCCGAACGGCGTTCTGTGTTGAATTGCTACGGCTCCTGCCGCGGCTTCAACGGGTGCCTTGACTAGCGGGCCGCGGAGCCTTCGACGTAGTCCTCGTCCTGCTGCTGCCAGGAGAACAAGGAACGCAGCTCGCGACCGACCCCCTCGATCGGGTGCTGCTCTGCCTTGGCACGCAGCTCCTTGAACTCGACTGCGCCGTTGTCCTGGTCGTCGATGAAACGCTTGGCGAAGGCACCGGACTGGATGTCCGCGAGGACACCGGCCATGTTTTCCTTGACGCGGGGGTCGATGACGCGCGGGCCGGAGACGTAGTCGCCGTACTCTGCGGTGTCGGAAACGCTCCAGCGCTGCTTGGCGATGCCGCCCTCCCACATGAGGTCAACGATGAGCTTGAGCTCGTGAAGAACCTCGAAGTAGGCGATCTGCGGCTGGTAGCCGGCTTCGGTCAGGGTCTCGAAGCCGTACTGGATCAGCTGGGAGACGCCGCCGCAGAGGACAGCCTGCTCGCCGAAGAGGTCGGTTTCGGTCTCTTCGGTGAAGGTGGTCTTGATGACGCCGGCGCGGGTGCCGCCGATCGCCTTCGCGTAGGACTTGGCCAGGTCCCAAGCGGAACCGGAAGCGTCCTGCTCGACGGCGATGATGTCCGGGATACCTCGTCCGGCTTCGAACTCGCGGCGCACGGTGTGGCCCGGAGCCTTCGGGGCGATCAGGATGACGTCAACGCCCTCGGGCGCCTCGATGTAGCCGAAGCGGATGTTGAAGCCGTGGGCGAAGGCAAGGGCCTTGCCGGCGGTCAGCTTGTCTTTGATGGAGTCGTTGTAGATCGCGCGCTGGTGCTGGTCCGGTGCCAGGATCATGATGACGTCGGCCCATTCGGCGGCGTCGGCAACGTTCTTGACCGTGAAGCCTGCGTCCTCGGCCTTTGCGATCGACTTCGAGCCTTCCTTGAGCGCGATGACAACCTCGACGCCGGAGTCGCGCAGGTTCAGCGCGTGGGCGTGGCCCTGGGAACCGTAGCCGACAATGGCAACCTTGCGACCCTGGATGATCGACAGGTCTGCGTCGTCGTCGTAGAACATTTCAGTCACTTGCGTAACTCCTCTTGAGTGGTTTTGTAGATATTGTCTGTGGTTCGGTATCGGGCTACTACGCGGTACTAGGACAGTGCCTAAGCGCTGCGCAACGCCCTGTCACTCATGGAGCGGGATCCCCGCCCAACGGCCAAGGTGCCGGACTGCACTATTTCGCGGATGCCGAACGGCTCGAGCACTGAAAGCAGCGCTGCAAGCTTTTCCGGGGTACCGGTTGCCTCGATGACCACCGAGTCTGTGGAAACGTCAACCACTGAGGCACGGAACAAGTCTGCAGCTTGGGTGACCTGCAGGCGTGTCGCGGCATCCGCACGTACCTTGACCAGGATGTGGTCACGTTGCACGGAAGATTCTGAAGTCAGCTCCACAATCTTGATCACGTTGATCAGTTTGTTGAGCTGTTTGGTGACCTGCTCGATGAGGTCGCCATCGGCGTCGACGACGACGGTCATCCGGGAAATCCCGGAGACCTCGGTGGGGCCGACGGCCAGGGAGTTGATGTTGAAGGCCCGCCGGGCGAAGAGGCTGGCCACGCGGGTCAGCACGCCGGGCTTGTCTTCGACCAGAACGGACAATGTGTGGCGGCTCATGGCTAGTCCTCCTCTTCCCATTCCGGGGTCATGTTGCGGGCAACCTGGATCTGGTCGTTAGAGACTCCGGAGGGGACCATCGGCCACACCATGGAGTTCGGGCTGACCACGAAGTCGATGACCACGGGACGGTCATTGATTTCCAAGGCCTTCTGGATGGTGGCGTCAATGTCCTCGTCCCGCTCGCAGCGGAACGCGGCACAGCCGTAGGCGTCCGCCAGCTTGACGAAGTCCGGGATACGGACGGTGTCGTGGCCGGTGTTCAGGTCGGTGTTGGAGTAGCGGCCTTCATAGAAGAGGGTCTGCCACTGGCGCACCATGCCCAGCGAGGAGTTGTTGATGATGGCAACCTTGATGGGAATCTTGTTGATGGCGCAGGTGGCCAGTTCCTGGTTGGTCATCTGGAAGCAGCCGTCGCCGTCGATCGCCCAGACCACGCGGTCGGGTTCGCCGACCTTGGCGCCCATGGCTGCCGGCACGGCATAACCCATGGTCCCGGCTCCACCCGAGTTGAGCCAGGCGTGGGGACGCTCGTACTTGATGAACTGGGCGGCCCACATCTGGTGCTGGCCAACGCCTGCAACGTAGATGCCTTCCGGACCCGTGAGCGCACCAATGCGTTCGATGACCCGCTGGGGGGCGCTGAGTCCGTCTTCCGGCTCGGTCCAGCCAAGGGGGTAGGTGTCGCGGAGGTTGTTGAGGAACGCCCACCAACCGTCGAGGTCCGGGGTGCCGGATTGCTCGAAAGCGTTGCGGACAGCCTCGCTCAGTTCCGGAATGATCTCCTTGACGGAGCCCACGATCGGAACGTCGGCCGTGCGGTTCTTGGAGATCTCCGCGGGGTCGATGTCCGCGTGGATGATCTTTGCGTGCGGAGCGAACGTGCTGAGCACACCCGTCACGCGGTCATCGAAGCGCGCACCAAGGGTGATCAACAGATCGGACTGCTGCAGTGCGGTAACCGCGGAAACCGTGCCGTGCATGCCGGGCATGCCGACGTGCAGGGGGTGGGAATCCGGGAACGCGCCGCGGGCCATGAGCGTTGTCACCACGGGAGCGCCGGTGAGTTCCGCGAGCTCGCGCAGTTCGGCCGATGCGTGGGCCTTGACCACTCCGCCGCCGACATACAGGACAGGCTTGCTTGCCGCAGCGATCAGCCGGGCGGCTTCGCGGACCTGCTTGTTGTGCCCGCGGACCACCGGACGATAACCCGGCAAATCGATCTTGGGCGGCCAGGAGAAGGTCATGGTGCCCTGCTGGGCATTTTTGGCGATATCCACCAATACGGGACCGGGACGACCGGTGCTCGCAAGGTAGAAAGCCTCGGCCATGACGTGCGGAATGTCATTGGGATCCGTCACCAGGAAGGAATGCTTGGTGATCGGCATGGTGATGCCGACGATGTCCGCTTCCTGGAAGGCATCAGTGCCGATGACGGAAGCCGATACCTGGCCGGTAATGGCCACGAGGGGCACGGAGTCCATGTGGGCATCCATGATGGCGGTAACGAGGTTGGTGGCACCGGGGCCCGAGGTGGCGATGCAGACGCCGACCCGTCCGGTAACCATGGCGTAGCCTTGCGCTGCGTGGCCGGCTCCCTGTTCGTGACGGACCAGGACGTGATTCATCTTGGAGGCCATCAAAGGGTCATAGGTGGGGAGGATCGCGCCACCGGGCAAACCAAAAATATCGTCCACGCCGAGTTCTTCGAGCGAGCGGACAATAGCTTCCGAGCCGGTCATCACCGTTGGGGGTACAACGTTGTTCGGCCCGAGTACAGGAGAGAGAGTTGCAGCATTGTCGACGACGGCGTCAGCCGGACGGTCGACCTTTTCCGGAGCCTTGGGGGCTCCAGCGGACTTTGCAGCCATCAGCGAGGGGCTGATCGGCGATCCTTTGCTCATCGGACTCTTCCTTTGGGGATCTTCAATTAGTGAAAGTTACTGCGTGGGTACTGCGTTCATGCTGGTTCTTGCTCAATGCGCCGTCCCCTGCGGGAAATAAAAAAACCCCTCAGCCTTGCGGCTCTTCGAGGGGTTGCGCGTGACGGTTCGTTACCAGTCGGGCTAGGAGGCCACGCGCTTGGTAAGTACGACAGTGCCCACGGTGGCGCCGACAGTAACGAATGCGATCATGCGTTCAGTGTTCCCTCTTAGTGAGATAGGTGTCAAACGATGAAGATGTCATCTCACTATGTGGACCTCATTGTCCACGGACTGGTCCTACCCCACCCTCCGGCGTGAACGCCGTCCGGCCGGGGCCCTCGGACCAGCCCTTATTAAGCCCTGCCGCCTCCAGCGGCCTTGTCACCACTGGAGGCACGGGGTACTTAGCTTCAGCCGCAGTAGGCGCCTGTGGAGGCGCTGTGCACCAGCTTGGCGTATTTCGCGAGGACGCCCTTGGTGAACTTGGCCGGGAGGGGCTCCCAGCCGATCTTGCGGGACTCGAGCTCGGCTTCGTCCACCAGGAGGTCGAACGAACGGGCAGCGATGTCCACGCGGATCTTGTCGCCGTCCTTGACGAAGGCGATGGGTCCGCCGTCGACGGCTTCAGGCGCAACGTGCCCGATGCAGAGACCGGTGGTACCGCCCGAGAAGCGGCCGTCGGTCAGCAGGAGCACGTCCTTGCCAAGGCCCGCGCCCTTGATGGCGCCGGTGATGGCGAGCATCTCACGCATCCCCGGGCCGCCCTTGGGACCTTCGTAACGGATCACGACGACGTCCCCCGCCTTGATCTCGCCCTTGTCCAAGGCGTCGAGCGCACCCTGCTCGCGCTCGAACACGCGGGCGGTTCCTTCGAAGACGTCGGCGTCGAAGCCGGCGCTCTTCACGACGGCACCTTCCGGGGCCATGGAACCGTGCAGGATGGTGATGCCGCCGGTCTTGTGGATCGGGTTGTCCAGCGCGCGCAGGATCTTGCCGTCGAGGTCCGGCGGGTTGATGGAGGCCAGGTTTTCGGCAAGGGTCTTGCCCGTGACCGTCAGGCAGTCGCCGTGCAGCAGGCCGGCGTCGAGCAGCGCCTTCATAATGACCGGCACGCCGCCGATCTTGTCGACGTCGGTCATGACGTAGCGGCCGAAGGGCTTGAGGTCGCCCAGGTGCGGGATCTTGTCGCCGATGCGGTTGAAGTCGTCCAGGGTCAGTTCGACCTCAGCTTCCCGGGCGATCGCGAGCAGGTGCAGGACGGCGTTGGTGGAACCGCCGAAGGCCATGGTGACGGCGATGGCGTTCTCGAACGCCTTCTTGGTCATGATGTCCCGCGCGGTAATGCCGAGGCGAAGCAGGTTGACCACTGCCTCGCCGGACTTGCGGGCAAAGTCATCACGACGGCGGTCTGCCGAGGGCGGGGCAGCCGAGCCCGGCAGGGACATGCCCAGGGCTTCACCGATGCACGCCATGGTGTTGGCCGTGTACATACCGCCGCAGGCGCCTTCACCAGGACAGATCGCGCGTTCGATGCGGTCCAGGTCGCCCCGGCTCATCTTTCCGGCAGCGCACGCACCCACGGCTTCGAAGGCGTCAATGAGGGTGACTTCCTTCTCCGATCCGTCCTCAAGCTTGACCCAGCCCGGCATGATGGAACCGGCGTAGAGGAAGACGCTGGCGAGGTCCAGGCGGGCGGCTGCCATCAGCATGCCCGGGAGGGATTTGTCGCAGCCGGCCAGCAAAACGGAGCCGTCGATGCGCTCGGCCTGCATGACCGTTTCAACGGAGTCGGCAATGACTTCGCGCGAAACAAGGGAAAAGTGCATGCCCTCGTGGCCCATGGAAATGCCGTCCGAAACGGAAATGGTGCCGAACTGCATGGGGAAACCACCGCCGGCGTGAACGCCTTCCTTGGCGCCCTGGGCGAGCCGGTTCAGCGAGAGGTTGCAGGGGGTAATTTCGTTCCACGAGCTCGCGACGCCGATCTGGGGCTTGGCGAAGTCATCATCGCCCATGCCTACGGCCCGGAACATGCCTCGCGCGGGGGCGGCATGGATGCCGTCCGTTACGACCCGGCTGCGTGGCTTGATGTCCGGCTGGTTGTCTGTCGCAATTGGGGTGTGGTCACTCATGGGCACGAGTCTATGACTCTTGGGCTGTGGCCAACGAACATGATCGGCGGGTTAAGGCGAATTTGGCACTATTTCAGCCAATATTTCATTCAAATAATGGACAGTCGTCTCGCTATGTGAGACATGGGTCTCATTGTCGGCTGCTGGCCCATCCGACAGGATCGCTGATGCGCTGAAGGGCCGCGAATCGATTGACTAACCTAGACAGCCCCGTGACACGGACGTAACGTCAAATCACGACAGCTGCGCCACTCGAACAGACATGCGCCAATTGAACAGACAGAAGGGCTCCTCCCATGGATTGGTTGATCTGGGTCATCGTCATCGTGTTGATCGTCGCGATTGTTTGGTGGCTGCTGAGCCGCAATAGCGCGAAGTCTTCTTCGGGCTCCGGGGCTTCGCCGTCGCAGGCCGCCTCGTCACCACAAATGGACGTCACAGCAGCCGCATTGACAGGCTCCGCCCCCTTGGTCGCCGCAACCGCGACCGCCGATCAAGAGCTAGCCGAGTCGCGCGCAGCCGCACCCGAGCCGGAGCCGGAAGCCGAAACTGAGGCAGGCGGCGTCGACGTCGACGACTGGGAGCGCCCCGGCCCTCCCCTCGAAACCGGCATGGCCGCCCCGGAAGAAGAATCCTCAGCGGCCGGCCCCTCGGTGGTGGAGCCCGTGTTCGAGGAGCCCACGCTCTCGGAACCCGTACTGTCCGAGGACGCGGTTTCCGAGGCTACAGCCTCAGAGACCGCCGCACCGCTGGCTGCCGAGCCGGAACTTGAAGGGGGCGTGACGGCCGACGACGTTACCGCGGCCGACGCCGGGCCGTCCGTTCCCGCGGCTGCCGGCGTTCCGGCGTCGTCGGGCTCGGAACCAGCCACCCCCGAACAGTTGGCCGACAGCGCCGAATGGGAAGCGACCTGGAGCGAAGGCGGCGCACCAGTGGCTCCCGCCCCGATCCACCACCGCGAATACACGGACGCCCATGCACCGACGCTTCCCGGCGCGGAATCCGCCGCGGCGGAGGCAGTCGACACTGCAGCCGAAGGGGCGCAGGAAGACCGGGCCGAAAATCCCGACGCGGCACCTTCGCCGGTTGAGTCAACCACCGTGGCCCAGGATTCCGCAGCCGCATCGCCGCTGGGCGGGCATCTCGCAGCCGAGCAGCCGTATGGCGAAGGCTCCGCCGCGGCCGACGCTGACGGGAGTGGCCCTGATGGCTACACCGTCAAAGGCAACGCGGACACCATGACCTATCACGATGAAGACAGCCCGTCGTACGACGAGGTCAAGGCCGACGTCTGGTTTGTTTCCAGCGCCCACGCCGAGGCAGCCGGCTTCCGACCTCCTCGCAGGAACCGCCGCTGAGAGCCCCAAGGAGCTGACCCAGGGCGGCAAGCAGCCCTGCAACCAGGACCCAAGCAATGAACCAGGCAAAGGCGGGATCCGGGAGCGTCTTCCGGTCCCGCCTTGCGCTCGTCCGGGCTCCCGTAGCGGTGGCCTGCCTCGTGGCCCTGTTGCTGAGCGCCTGTACAGGGAGTGCCCCCGGACCGGGGCCTACCCAAGGCAACGGACCCGAGTTGAATCGGAAGCTTGACCTGAATCTGACAATTCCGTGGTCGATCGTGTTCCTCGACGACGGTACTGCCGTCATCTCCGAACGCGACACCAAGCTGATCAAATCGGTCCGGAACGATCGGGCCACGACGGTAGGCGAGGTTCCCGGCGTCGTACCCGGGGGCGAAGGCGGGCTGCTGGGGCTGGCGCTCTCCCCGACGTTCGCCAGCGACCGCCTGCTCTATGCCTACTTCACCGCTGAATCGGACAACCGGATTTCGCGCATCCGGCTGGAGCAGGCCGCAGACGGGCGGTTGAGCCCCGGCACACCCGAAGTCATCTTCACCGGCATTCCCAAAGCCGCCACCCACAACGGCGGGCGCATCCGCTTCGGTCCCGACGGGTTCCTCTACGTCGGCACGGGAGACGCGCAGCACCCGGAGCAAGCACAGGACCGCACTGCGCTTGGCGGGAAGATCCTGAGGCTTACCCCCGAGGGAAAGCCGGCACCGGGCAACCCGTTCGGCAATCCCGTTTACAGCTACGGACACCGCAATGTGCAGGGTTTGGCTTGGAACAGTGACGGCAGGCTGTGGGCGAGTGAATTCGGACCCGACGTCAACGACGAACTCAACCTCATCGAAGCGGGCGGCAACTACGGTTGGCCACAAGTGACCGGTGCGCCCGGCCGCGCCGGTTACATCGACGCCAAGGTGGTCTGGCCGTCGACGGCGGATGCCTCACCGAGCGGTCTGGAAATCGTGAACGGAACGGCGTTCACGTGCGCGCTGCGCGGTCAGCGTTTGTGGACCGTACCGCTGCGCGGAGAAACGGCGGGGAATCCCGTGGCGTACCTCACGGCCCAGTACGGACGGCTGAGGGACGTTTCGCTAGCGCCGGACGGCACACTGTGGGCCCTCAGCAACAACCAAAACCCCGACTTTGCACTGCTCCTGAAGCCTCCCCGCCAGTGACGCGCAGGAGGCCCGGGCCGATTTCACACTTCGGCAAGTGTCGTGTAGAGTTACATGTCGTTGCGGAGATCAACGAGGGAAGAAAAGCCCTCAGCCGATCGAAATCGACAAATGCACCTCTAGCTCAATTGGCAGAGCAATTGACTCTTAATCAATGGGTTCCGGGTTCAAGTCCCGGGGGGTGCACCAAAGGGAAGATCCCTGGATGGCTGAATGGCCGTCCAGGGATCTTTTTTATTTTCCCCCGGACTCGGCCCGGAGCCGCTTCCGCCCGGACCTGCGGAGGCCTAGTTGGAGGGCTCGCCCGGCGCCACAGCTGAATCCGCTGCGGCCACAATGTCGTTCACGACTGCCGAGGAATGATTGTTTGCCAGTTCGCGTACAAGCGACTGGAGCTCCCGCCGCAGTTTGGCGGTGTCCACGGGCACGGGTGCAAGCACTTCGCGTTCCAGCTGCGTGGCGAGTCCGAGGGTGCGCTCCCCCGCCTCGGTCAAACTGACCACTTGGCTACGGCGGTCGGACACGCTGCGTGCACGGCTGACGTGGCCGTGTGCCTCCAGCCTGGTGAGCGTCTTCCCCATTGTCTGCGCCTGAACCCGGACGATCTGTGCGAGCATCGACTGGGTGGTCGGTCCGTTGACGGCAAGTACTTCCATGACAATGACCCCGGCATGGGTCAGGTCCATACCGCGCAGTTTCTCGTTCCAGGCATGCTCCACGAGTCGCGCGGCCGTGGAGAGCAGGCGCCCAGTGGGCCACCGTTCCATATCAGGCATAAGGGCCAGTATATAGACCGCTGCGCGCGGAGCAGGACCGGGGTTCAATTCGTGAAGCGGCCAGCCGATCACTAAGCTGAGTGATCGCGAACGCTAGCAAGGAGCACAAATGGCTGAACGACTCATTCCAGGCGACATTGCCCCGGACTTCACCCTCAAGGACCACGCGGGCCGCGAGATCAGCCTGGCCTCGCACCGTGGCCGCAATACAGTCATCTACTTCTACCCCGCGGCTTCCACCCCGGCATGCGCCAAGCAGGCCTGCGACTTCCGCGATTCCCTCGCAACCCTCCAGGCCGCCGGTTACGAGGTTCTTGGCATCTCTCCGGACACCGTGAAGGATCTGGAGAAGTTTGTGGCCGAAGAATCATTGACCTTCCCACTGCTGTCCGACGAGGGGCACCACGTGGCTGAGGCCTATGCGGCGTGGGGCGAAAAGAAGAACTACGGGCGCACCTACCAAGGGCTGATCCGCTCAACGATCGTGGTGGACCCCGACGGCAAGGTGGCCTTGGCCCAGTACAACGTGCGGGCCACCGGCCATGTGGCCAAACTCCGCAGGGACCTCAAACTCGACAAGTAGCCACCGCATCGCCGCATAGGCGCGGCTGGAATGGGTGGCGCGAAACCGCGGGTACAATGGAGGCCGGTAGAAGACCGGGGCGGGAATCCCTGAATCCCGGTCCGGAGACCAACACCAGCGCGAGTGGTGAAATTGGCAGACACGCAGGATTTAGGTTCCTGTGCCTTCGGGCGTGGGGGTTCAAGTCCCCCCTTGCGCACATTCAGGAAGTGCCCCGGTCCTTGGCCGGGGCACTTCCAGTTTCCAGCCGGGACTCAGGGCCCTGAACTAGACTGGACCGCGGTCCGGCTGCCGCGGGCCCCAAGCCCGTCCAACTGCCTTGAGGGGACAAGAGTGGTAAGCAGCAAGCTTCGCCGAGTCACGCTACAAATCGGCGCAGGCCTTCTGGCCCTGGCCTTGACCTCGTGCACGGTAAGTCCTGGACCGGCACCGTCAGCCTCGGCCGCGGGCAGCACCAAGGCAGAGCCGAGCAAGACCTTCAACTTCGGCACCCCGTCGATGCCGCTTGGGCTCGATCCCGCCGTGACGAACGACTCCGAGTCCTATCGCGTGACCCGGCAAGTGATGGAAGGCCTTGTGGGGGTCGACGCGTCCACCGGCCAACCAACTCCCCTGCTTGCCACCTCTTGGTCACAAGGGAACGACGGACTCAGCTACGACTTCACGTTGCGGTCGAAAGTCACCTTTCACGATGGCACCGTCTTTGACGCCGCCGCCGTCTGCAGCAACTTCAACCGTTGGTTCAATTTCCCGGCGACCATGCGTCAGCAGGCACCGGGCATCGCATTCAAGAGCGTCTTCAAATCCTTCGCGGACGACGCTTCGCTTTCGCTCTTCAAGAACTGCAAGGTCATCTCCCCCGATCACGTCCAAATCAACCTGGCCAAGCCCTTCACAGGCTTCCTTCAGGCTTTGACCCTGCCGGCGTTCGCGATGTCCTCCCCGAAAGCAATGGCCGACGGCAAGGCCGACGTCCTGGACAAGAAGCTGTCAGGCCAGCCGGCGTCAGCCTATGCCTCCCACCCCGTGGGCACGGGACCTTACGTTTTCTCCTCCTGGAGCCAGGACCGCATTACGCTGACCAGCTACAAGGGCTACTGGGGCGACCGGGGAGAGATAGCCACGGTCAACTTCATTCCGTTCGACTATCCGCAGGCCCGGCTCCAGGCCTTGCTCGCTGGAACCATCGACGGATACGACCTTGTTACCGCCGGCACCTTCGACCAACTGGTCAAGAAGGGCATGCAAATCGTCCAACGGGATCCGTTCTCCGTGATGTACCTGGGGATGAACGAGTCCGTGGCGCCCCTCCAGAACCTTGGCGTGCGGCAGGCAATAGAGATGGCCATCGACAAAGACACCCTTATCCACAAGTTCTTCATCGACAACACCTCACCTGCGACCCAGTTTGTTCCCCCCAAGCTGAGCGGCTTCAACAACAACGCACCGTCCTTGGGATACGACCCGGACAAGGCCAAGCAGCTCCTCGCCAAGTCGGGCTACAAAGGCGAGGAGCTCAAGTTCTACTACCCGCTCAATGTCACGCGCGCCTACCTTCCCACTCCGGAGAAGATCTACGCGGAGATCAGCGCGGAGCTCACCGCCATCGGACTGAACATCAAGCCGGTGCCCGTGAACTGGGACGACGGCTACCTCCAGAAGGTCCAATCACCCGGTGACCATGCGCTGCATTTGCTCGGCTGGAATGGCGCCTACTCGGACCCGGACAACTTCGTTGGAACCCTCTTCGGTGAAAACAACGGTGAGTTCGGCTACAGCGATCCCCAAGTCTTCTCAAAGATCGACCGGGCCCGGGGACTCCCCGACGGCGCTGACCGCAACTCGCAGTACCAGACCATCAATGCGCAGATCGCTGCCACCGTCCCGGCGGTACCCATCGCCTTCCCGATCTCGGCTTTGGCCCTTTCCGACCGCGTCGAGAAGTACCCGGCATCGCCTGTCTTAAACGAAGTTTTTACAAACGTTCGCCTGAAGTCTTGACGTCCCGCCGCAATTTCAGTTATGTGCCCACGCGGGGATATTCTGTGACAGCCAGTGCCGCCGCTATCGGAGATAGATCGTGACCTTCATTTCCAAGACACACCACGCTGACGTCGTCCTTATTGGGGGCGGGATCATGAGCGCAACCCTGGGGGCGTTCATCAAGCAACTCGAACCCAGCTGGACCATCTCCCTTTTTGAGCGACTCGACGAAGCCGGCCTGGAAAGCTCCGGACCGTGGAACAACGCGGGAACCGGGCACGCAGCGCTCTGTGAGCTTAATTACTCGCCCGCAGCCAAGGACGGCTCGGTAGACCCGTCCAAGGCCCTCCACATCAACGAGCAGTTCCAGCTCTCCCGGCAGTTCTGGTCCCACCTCGTGGACAACAAATTGATCGGCTCCCCGAAGGGATTCATCAACACCGTCCCGCATATGAGCTTCGTCATCGGCGACAAGCACGCAGACTTCCTCAAGACCCGCTACGAGGCACTCAAGCCCAACACGCTCTTCCGCAGCATGGAATACACGGAAGACCAGGCACAGATCGCCAAGTGGGCTCCGCTGATCGTCAAGGGCCGCGACGCCAAGCAGCGCGTTGCCGCCACCCGCGCCGCTGAAGGCACCGACGTCGACTTCGGCGCCTTGACCCGCGAACTGACCGGCTACCTCGCCGCGAACGGCGTTGAAGTCAACTATGGCCACGACGTCACCAATGTGAGCAAAGCCTCCGACGGCGGCTGGGACCTTTCACTCAAGTACCCCGCTTCCGGCGAACACAGCCGGATCCACGCCAAGTTCGTCTTCGTCGGCGCGGGCGGCGGAGCACTCCACCTGCTCCAGGCATCGGGCATCCCGGAAAGCAAGGGCTACGGCGGTTTCCCGGTATCCGGACAGTTCTTCCGCTGCACCGACGAGGCCATCGCCAGCCAGCACAGCGCCAAGGTGTACGGCCAGGCCTCCGTCGGCGCCCCGCCCATGTCCGTGCCGCACCTTGATACCCGCTACGTCGGCGGCAAGCGTTCCCTGCTTTTCGGCCCGTACGCCGGCTTCTCCACCAACTTCCTCAAGACGAGCAGCTATCTTGACCTTCCGCTGTCCATCCGCCCGAGCAACATCATCCCGATGCTGGCCGTGGCCAAGGACAACATGGACTTGACCGCGTACTTGATCAAGGAAGTGGCCAAGCGCCACGACGCCAAGGTGGAGTCCCTTCGCGAGTACTACCCCCAGGCCGACGGCGGCAACTGGGAGCTCATCACAGCAGGCCAGCGGGTTCAGATTATCAAGAAGGACTCCAAGAAGGGCGGCGTGCTGCAGTTCGGCACCGAGGTCATCACGGCCCGTGACGGATCCATCGGAGCACTGCTCGGCGCCTCCCCCGGCGCCTCGACCGCCGTCCCCATCATGATCGAGATGCTCCAGCGGTCCTTCCCGAAGAACTTCAAAGGCTGGCAGTCCAAGCTCAAGGAAATGATGCCGGGCTACGGCGTCAAGCTAAACGACAATCCCGACCTTGCGGCCGAGCTGGAAGCGAGCACTGCCCGTTCGCTCCAACTCGAGCCCGCCGACGCCGTCCAGCACTAGCAACCGTCCGGGCTGCGGCCGGTTCACGACAAGAGACAGACCGTAGATCCCAGGAGACAGTGCAATGTTCCGTCTGGCAAAGCTTTCACTGGCGAACAGGGCACTGATCGCGCTGATCACCGTCTTCGCGGCGGTGTTCGGCGTGATCACCATGTCGTCCCTCAAGCAGGAACTCATTCCCTCGATCGAGTTCCCGCAGATCTCGGTGATCACGGCGATGCCGGGCGCGTCGCCGGAAGTTGTCGACAAGCAGCTCAGCCGCCCGCTCGAAGCAGCACTGAACAGCGTCGAGGGCCTGGAATCGACCACGTCGACGTCGCGGAACGGTGTTTCGCAGATCTCCATGGTGTTCACCTACGGTTCGAACCTGGACCGCGCGCGCAACCAGATCGACCGCGCCATCTCCAACGCCAAGCGTGTGCTGCCGGCCGACGTCGAGCCCCGATCCTTTGCCGGCAGCATCAGCGACTTCCCGATCGTGTACCTGGCGGTGTCTTCGGACAAGCCTCTCAGCGAGCTGAACACGGACCTGCAGCGATTGAGCGTTCCCCGGCTCCAGAAACTGGACGGGGTCCGCAGCGCTGACGTGACAGGCGGGGCCACCCAACACATCCTGATCCAGCCCAAAGCCCAAGCCATGGCCGCGAGCGGCGCCACGATCCAGTCGCTCACGAACGCCCTCAAGAACAACGGGACCCTGGTACCGGCAGGAACCATCGAGGACCAGGGCAAGACCCTTTCCCTGCAAATCGGCAGCCCGGTGGACTCCCTCGACGTCATCAAGGGCTTGCCGCTCACCGGCGCCAAGGGCGGAACCACCATCGGCTCCGTTGCCGACGTGAGCATCAAGGACGACGCCGCAACCTCGATTACCCGGACCAACGGGAAGCCGACGCTGGCCCTGTCCATCACGAAAAAGCCCGACGGCGATACCGTTGCCATTTCGCACGCCGTGAAGGATTCCATTGCCCAGGTGGAAGCCGAACTCGGCTCCAATGCGCACTTCACGCCAGTGTTCGACCAAGCCCCGTACATCGAAAAGTCCATCAAGGACCTCACGACGGAAGGCCTTCTTGGGCTGGGCTTCGCGGTAGCGGTCATCCTCGTGTTCCTGATGTCCGTACGCTCAACGCTCGTGACGGCGGTCTCCATTCCGTTGTCGCTCCTGATCACGTTCATCGGAATATCGGCGACCCACTACTCGCTCAACATCCTCACCCTCGGCGCGTTGACCATCGCGATCGGCCGCGTGGTGGATGACTCGATCGTGGTGATCGAGAACATCAAACGGCACCTCAGCTACGGCGAGCACAAGCTCGGGGCCATCCTCAATTCGATCCGCGAAGTTGCCGGCGCCATCACAGCGTCCACCCTCACCACGGTTGCCGTGTTCCTGCCGATCGCCTTTGTGGGCAACCTGGCTGGCGAGCTGTTCAGGCCCTTCGCCCTGACGGTGACCATCGCCCTGTTGTCCTCGTTGCTCGTCTCCCTCACCATCGTTCCGGTCCTGGCTTACTGGTTCCTCAAGTCGCCGTCGCCGGCTTCGGCTGCGGAGGATGCCCGTATCGCCGAGGCCGCCCGATCCAAGGCGCACGAGGCGGAGCAACGCAGCCGCCTGCAGCGCGGCTACTTGCCCATCCTGGCCAAGTCCCAGAAGCACCCGGTCATCACGATCGTCGCTGCTGTGCTGGTCTTGGGCGGGACTGCTGCCATGTCTCCCCTACTCGCTACCGACTTGCTGGGTAACTCCGGCCAAAACAGCATGACCGTCCGGCAGGTCCTTCCTGCCGGCACCAGCTTGGAACAGACCGGCGCCGCCGCCGCCCAGGTGGAATCGGTCCTCCGCGGGATAGACGGCATCAAGGACGTCCAGGTCACGTCAGGCAACGCCCAAACGGGATTCGCCGCGCTCACCTCGAGCGGCGCTTCCAACTCGACGTTCACCGTGGTGACTGACGATAAGGCTGACCAGCAGAAATTGCAGGACACGGTCCGGTCCCGGCTCGCCAGTGCCTCGGCTCCCGGGAAGGTCACTGTCGGTGCACAGCAAGGCGGGCTGGGCACCTCTTCCAGCGTCGACATCACTATCAACGCCGCCAACTCGGCGGATCTCAAGACCGCAAGCGACGCCGTGGCGAAGGCCATGGACGGCGTGCCCGGGAGTGCCGAGGTAGCCACCAACCTGGATGCCAGCCAGTCCGTAGTCCAGGTGAAGGTAGATCGCGCCAAGGCCGTCGCCGCCGGGCTGAACGAGGAACAAGTCGCCGGGGTCCTCGCGTCCACGGTCAGCCCGATCCCCGCAGGCACCGTCCGTATCGACACCACGGACTTCCCGGTGCAGATCGGCGAAGGCACGCACTTCACCAGCATCTCCGATGTCAGGGCCATCAATCTCCCGACGCCGGCCGGGCCCGTTCCGCTGTCGAGCATCGCGTCCGTGGATCAAGTTGACACCCCGGTCTCCATCACGAGCAGCAACGGCCAGCGGAGCGCGAAGGTGACCGTCACGCCGTCGGGCTCCAACCTTGGAGCCGTCAGCACGGCAGTCAGTGACCGGCTGGCCTCGGTGCAGCTCCCGGCAGGCGTTACCGCCACCATCGGCGGCGCCACGACGCAGCAGGCCGACTCCTTCCGACAGCTCGGGCTCGCGCTCCTGGCCGCCGTCGCCATTGTGTATGTCATCATGGTGGCCGCGTTCAAGTCCCTCATCCAGCCCCTCATCCTGCTCGTGTCCGTGCCTTTTGCGGCGACGGGCGCCATCGCTCTGCTCCTGGTCACGGGCGTTCCGCTGGGACTGCCTTCCCTGATCGGCATGCTCATGTTGGTGGGAATCGTCGTGACCAATGCGATCGTCCTGATCGACCTCATCAACCAGTACCGCAAACCACACGATGGCAGCCCCGGAATGAGCGTGGCAGACGCCATCACCCACGGAGCCAGGCAGCGGCTACGCCCGATCCTCATGACGGCGCTTGCTACCGTCTTCGCCCTGACACCCATGGCTTTGGGCCTCACGGGCGGCGGCGGGTTCATTTCCCGGCCGCTGGCGGTTGTGGTCATCGGCGGCCTCGTTTCGTCCACGGCGTTGACGCTCGTCCTGGTGCCCGTCCTTTACAAACTGGTCGAAGGCCGGCGGGAGAAGAAAGCGCTCCTCAAGGCACTCACGCAACGCCCCGACGTCGCGCAGGACGGGGTCGCGGGCCACGGCGACGGCGACCACCTGGACTGGACCACCGGAATGATTCCCAAAGTCTCCGGCCGCCGATCCGCCTCCAGCCCCGCCGAGTAGGGCGACACACCGGGAACAAAATGATGCCTCACCCTGTTGCAGGCAGTGATACATGCAAATGCATCTATTTTGGGATAGACTGTTGGCAGAGCCCGGACACCAAATCGGGCAGGCAGAAAGGCACATCATGGAGATCGGCGTATTCAGCGTCAGCGACATCACCACTGACCCCACCACGGGCCACACCCCCACGGAGAACGAGCGCATCAAGGCCGCCGTGGCGATCGCCAAGAAGGTCGAAGAGATCGGCATGGACGTCTATGCGATCGGCGAGCACCACAACCGCCCCTTCTTCTCATCGTCCCCCACCACCACGCTGGCGTACATCGCAGCGCAGACTGAACGCATCACGCTGTCAACGTCCACCACGCTGATCACCACGAACGATCCCGTCAAGATCGCCGAAGACTTCGCGATGCTCCAGCACCTGGCGGATGGACGCGTGGACCTCATCATGGGCCGCGGCAACACTGCCCCCGTCTACCCCTGGTTCGGCAAGAACATCCAGGACGGGATCGAGCTCGCGATCGAGAACTATTCCCTGCTACGCAAGCTCTGGGATGAAGACACCGTCAACTGGAGCGGCAAGTTCCGCACCCCGCTGCAGAACTTCACCTCCACGCCCCGCCCGCTCGACGGCGTCGCGCCCTTCGTCTGGCATGGCTCCATCCGCAGCCCGCAGATCGCGGAACTTGCCGCCTACTACGGCGACGGCTTCTTCGCCAACAACATCTTCTGGCCCAAGGAGCACTACCAGCAGCTGATCGGCCTGTACCGCGAGCGCTATGAGCACTACGGCCACGGCAACGCAGACCAAGCCATCGTCGGCCTCGGCGGGCAGTTCTTCATGCGCAAGAATTCCCAGGATGCCGTGAAGGAGTTCCGCCCCTACTTCGACAATGCACCGGTGTACGGCCACGGGCCCTCGCTCGAGGACTTCACGTCCCAGACACCGCTGACCGTCGGCAGTCCGCAGGAAGTCATCGAAAAGACCCTGACTTTCCGCGAATACTTCGGCGACTACCAGCGCCAGCTGTTCCTCGTGGACCATGCGGGCCTCCCGCTCAAGACCGTCCTGGAACAACTGGACCTCTTCGGCGAGGAAGTCCTGCCCGTTCTGCGCAAGGAATTCGAGGACCGCAAGCCGGCCCACGTGCCCGACGCACCCACCCATGCATCCCGGGTGGCAGCGTCCGTGATCGCCTCGGCCAGCGAGGCGGTTGCCGATTCCGCCGGGCGGACCCCGTGACCACCACAGCGCCCACCTCGTCCGCCGTGCGCCTCGCCGCCGAAACCTGGGAGTCCTTGTTCCGCTCCCAGGTGGCGGTGATGCGCCGCCTCCAGGCCGGGCAGGCGTTCAAGAAGCTGCCCATCAAGGAGTACGACGTCCTGTTCACTCTTTCCCGTTGCCCCACGGGCAAGCTGCGGCTGAACGAGATCAACGATCACGTCCTGCTCAGCCAGTCCAGCCTGAGCCGGCTGGTTGACCGGTTGGAGAAGCGCGGGCTCGTGGAGCGCAGCATCGCTCCCGACGACGGACGCGGCATCCTACTGGGGCTTACCGCGGCCGGGAAGGAGCTGCAGAAGGAGATCGGGCGCGAGCACGTCCGCGACATCGCCGAACTTGTGGCTCCGGCTTTGACAGCCGAGGAGCAGCGTGAGCTTCTTCGCCTGACGGAAAAGCTGCAAGTGTTCGTCGCGCACAAGCAGCCGCGCGAAGGCTAGCGGAGGACGACGAGCTTTGCCGGATCCTCATCCGGCAGCTCGTCGGCCACCACCGCGGTGACTTTCAGGCTCTTCAATGACAGGCTGCCGCCCACGGTGGACAGAAACGCGGTGTCCGAGGAATCGCGTCCGGCCGTGATGCGCAGCATGGACCCGCGCGGAGCCAGGCCGGTGGGATCGATCACGTACCACGTTCCGTCGATGTGGGCCTCAGCCACGGCGTGGAAGTCCATGGGGCTCAGTCCTGGCGCGTACACCGCCGCAAGCCGGGCGGGGATGTCCTTGGAACGCAGGAGGGCAATGGCAAGGTGGGCGAAGTCCCGGCAAACCCCTTTGCGGTGCAGGAGCGTCTCCACCGCTCCATCCGTCCCGCGCGAGGAACCACTGACGTAGCGGAGCTCGTCGTGGACCCAATTCCGGACTGCCTGCAACAGTTCTTCGCCGTGGAGCCCGCCGAACTCGGCGTACGACGTCGGAAGGAGCCGATCGGACTCGGCATAACGGCTGGGCCGCACGTAGCGGATGAGTTCCATACGGGAGGACTCATCCGGGGCACCCAAGCCCTCCACCGAGGCACGGTAATCAACCGTTACCTCGCTGGGTTCCTCGAACTCCATGTACTGGAAGCGTCCGCCGTGATGGTCCCTCAACTCAGTGAACGGAACCGCTTCGCCCTCCACCGTGACGGACAGCTCTTCGGTCAACGAGTCATAGCCCGGATTGCTGGCCACGGCGATTGCCATGGCCACTTTGGTGTTGGCGACGGTTTTGAAAACGAGCTGGGCAGCAACGTTGCGTTCCATGGATCTCCGGAGTGTTGCGGCTGGACAACCCAGTAATTGGGCAGAGTTGGCGCCGACGAATGTCTATCAACCTTGGTTCTACAGATTGACCTTCAGAGACAATAGCATCCGCTGGACGTTGGCGAATTCCGAGCTCTGGTCAACGTACTTGGCGGCCTGGTCCAAGGTGTCGAAGGACTTCGCGGGAGCAACTACTTCATCCGTGGCGAAGGCATGCACGGCTTGCATGTCCCCGAAGTAGTAGTTGCCCTTTCCTGCAGGTCCCACCACAAGGTTCCGCAGTTGGCAGGCCTGCCCATCGGTTCCGGCCACCAGGTTGGTGATGCCGTACGAACCGAAGAATTTATAGCCCTGGATGACCCGGAACACCACGTGCGGGGGGATCGTGGAATCACCGTCGGCATGGGGCAGGTCAATAGGCACGCTGCTGACCACGACGTAAGGACGCTTGGCGGCCGGATTGCAGTCAGCCGGACTCGCCGAGGGCAGCCCGGTGTGAAGGGTCGCCAGGTACCCTCCCTTGGCGTCTTTGACCTCGATCTTCAGGGCGCCCGGCATGGAACCGGCGTCGGGCGTGACCGATTGCGCAATCCAGTCACTCGGAAGATCGAAGCTGACCTTCTTGGCCGCATCCGAGTACGTTTTCCACGCCGCGGCAGTCGCCCCCGCCGTCGCGGTGCTTCCCGCGGAAGGGCTGGCACTGGAACCGCCCGACGGCGCGGCTGTGCTTGGGCCCGACGGCGTTGCGCTCCCGGGAGCCGCACTGCTGGACCCGGCTGTCCAGACGGCACCGCCCTTGCCCTCGGAACTACAGCCGGCGGCGGCGACCACAATGAGCGCACCGAGGACGGCGACTGAAAACTTCAACGGGATCCGCTTTGCTCTCATGCGCACCAGCCTAGCGGCGCCGAGCCGCTGCCCGTCCCTCCGGATCGGCGTTTCGCGCCTGCAAACCCAGCCGATGCCCTACGGGCCGCCGCTTCGGCCCGTGCGGTAGGACTAGGCTGGACGCATGGCTCCCGATCTGCTCGATGAGGACGAAAACAGTGTGGCGGACATTTCCGCCGTGGACATCGCAGACTGGCGTTTGCGCACGTTCGCCTTGTACGACGACGTCCGCAAGATCGCGATGGACGATCCCTTCCAGGCCCACGTGTACTGGCGCCAGGAACGGGACCGCATGTTCGGTACCCACCCGGCCTCGGCGCTGACTCCCGCCAGCAAGCAGGCTTTTTCGGGCTTGCGCACCGCGGACTACGATCCCCGGTTCCGCCGCTATGCCGCCCTTTCGCCGGAAGGCGCGGGCCAGGAGATGAACGTCCAGACCGGGACCGACGGCGTGGTGCCGTTTGTCCGCCTCGGCACCTTCGACCTCGACGAGCTCGGCTCGCTGGCCGTGTGGCGCCTGCGCAGCTACGGCGGCGGCATCTTCGTGCCCTTCCGCGACGCCACGGCCGGCAAACCCGGAGGAAGCTACGGCGCCGGCCGCTACTTGCTGGACACCATCAAGGGAGCCTTCCACGGCCTTCGAGGATCCGGGCAACAGGAGTTCGTGCTCGACTTCAATTTCGCCTACAACCCATCCTGTGCCTACAACGAGGCCTGGGCCTGCCCCTTGGCCGGGCCCGCGAATCGCCTGGCCGCGGATATCCCCGTGGGCGAGCTCTACTTGCCCGTCTAAACCTGCCGCCTCAAGAGGTTCAAGGACGTAGGATGTCTTCATGACTTCCTCACGTGCACGCCGGATCGCCCGCGTCCGCCCGCTCTCCCCCACCTCACCGGACGAACAGTTCTTCGTAGCGAACGACGCCGCCGACTTCGCTTCCGCGGAAGGCCGGAGCTGGACGGTGGTGGACAGTCCGTTCCCAGGCTCGCCGGCAAATAGCAGCAGCGCAGGGCGGCCAGGTTGGGTTGCAGGCTCTCGTGTCTCCGAGGATGTGTTCACGTTCCTGGCGCCGTCTGTTCCCGCCAACGTCTTCGGCATGGCGCACAACACCGGCCAGCCAGGCCGGGATTTGCCTGCGCAGGCGTTCCACAAGGCCGCCACAAGCGTCATCGGACCAGGCGACGCCATCGAACTCGCCTCCGGCGTCGGATACGTGGACCCCGAAGCGGAACTGACCGTCGTCGTCGGGCGCAAAGTCCGCGGCCTCACACTCGACAACGCGCGCGACGCCATCCTCGGTTTCACGATCGGCAACGACGTCTCGGCGCGGGACCTGCAGAAGACCGACGACTTGTGGATCAGCGCGAAAAGCCAGGACACGTTTACCCCTGCGGGACCGTGGATCGTCACTGACCTCGATGACAGTGATCTTTCGATCGGCATCGTGCACAACGGCAGGGAATTGCGGACGGCCAGCACCGCCGACCTCGGATGGAAAGTGGACGAGATCCTTGTCTACCTCACGTCGTTCATGACTTTGCACCCCGGAGACCTGGTCCTCACCGGCTTCCCCGCCGAGTGTGCCAGGATCGCGCCAGGAGACCTTGTGAGCTGCCGCATTGAGGGCATCGGAGAGCTCACCAACCCCGTCATCGCAGCAACTTGGGAGAAAATTCCCAGCTTGATATGACAGGCTTGAGCAATGGAGCCTCCTGCCGTGCCGGCAATTGAGACGCGGCAGACGTCCCTTTCCAGGCCAAATACAAGCAAGCGCCGCAAAGGCGTGCTGCGCTATCCGGTGGTCAGGCAGCTCATCCGTTTCACCGGCGTCGGGATCATCTGCACCGTCACCTCGCTGGCACTGTACGCGCTGTTCAGGCCGTGGGTGGGACCCCAACCTGCCAACGCCGCAGCGCTGATCATCACCTCGCTCATGAACACGGCCCTGAACCGTCGGCTGACCTTCAAGATCAGTGGCAACCGGAAGAGGACGCGGGACCACTTGAACGGGTTGATCGTGATCGCCGTGGCGCTGGTCATCACTGGCGGGAGCCTGGGCGTGCTGCATGCGTTCCGGCCCGAGGCAACCCTCGAGGAGGACCTCTGGACCACCACGCTGTCCGGATTCGTCGCGACGGCCGTGCGGTTCACGATGCTGCGGCACTGGATTTTCCGCCGCGCCCGCCACGTTTGACTCCCAACTGACTCGCATTTGTTGTCGTTTTGAGGGCTCAGAACGACAACAAATGCGAGTTACTTGGGGTGGGGACCGTCAGCGGCGGCCGAGCCCCTGGACGCTCCCGACGGCGGCAGCCACGGCTTCCGCGGCTTGGTCCAGTTCCGCTGACGTCACCGTGGAGTCGAAGCTGAAACGCACAGCTGTGTGGGCCACCTCGGGCTCGATTCCCAAGGCCAGCAGGACCGGAGAGGGGGCGTCGGATCCAGCGGCGCACGCCGATCCGCTGGAGCACACCACCCCAAGCCGCTCAAGCTCAAGCAATACCGACTCCCCGCTGGTGCCGGGGAAACAGAAAGACGCGACGGACGGTAAGCGTTGCGAGGGGTGGCCGGTCAACACGGCACCAGGCACAGCCTCGAGGACAGCGCGGATGAAGGCATCCCGCAACTCCGTGACACGTCCGGCAAGTCCGGACTGCCCGGCATGGGCAAGAGTCATTGCGGTGGCCAGCGCGACGGCTCCCGCCACGTTTTCGGTCCCGGAGCGCCTGCCCCGCTCCTGTCCGCCGCCATGGACGAGCGGTTCAAGTCTCAGCCTGCCCTTGGCATAGAGCACGCCGCTGCCCTTCGGTGCGCCGAGCTTATGGCCTGAGATACTCAGCGCGTCGACCCCCAGTTCTTTGACGCCAATCGGGAGCCAGCCCGCAGCCTGGACGGCGTCCGTGTGAAACGGCACACCATGTTCCGCGGCAACCTCGGCAAGTTGCCGCACGGGCTGCACGGTCCCGATCTCGTTATTCGCATACATGATGCTGACGAGGGCCGTCTCCGGGCTCAGCGCGGCCCGGAGCGCCTCAACCGTCACCACACCGTTCCGGTCCACGGGGACCACGTCCACCTCGAACCCGTGGACGCGTTGCAGGTAGAGCGCGGATTCCTCGACGGCAGGGTGCTCGATAGCGCTGATGACAACGCGGTTCAGGGCAGGATCCGCCGCACGTCTCGCGAGGGCAATTCCTTTCACCGCCAGGTTGTCCGCCTCGGTGCCGCCGGACGTGAAGGTGATCTCCCCCGGCCGGCAGCCCAGAGCCTTCGCTACCGCCGCGCGTGCCCCGGACAACGCGTTCGCGGCTGCTTCGCCGAGGTTGTGATGGCTTGAGGGATTGCCGAACTCCCCCGTCAGATACGGCCACATGGCTTCGAGGACTTCCCTGCGGACCGGTGTGGTCGCCGCGGCGTCGAGGAAGATCATGGTGTCAGCCGAGAGCCAGGGATGGGTCCGGCGCCACGTCGAGCGTCACGTCCAGGCCGAGATCCAGCGCGCTGACGCTGTGGGTGAGTCCGCCGATCGAAATGACATCGACTCCCGCGGCCGCGATGTCCGCCACGGTGTTGACGTTGACGTTGCCGCTCGCCTCGACGACGGCGCGGCCCGCCACCTGCTTCACGCCGGCACGGAGCTCCTCAAGCGAAAAGTTGTCCAGCATGATCGTGTCGACACCGGCCGCCAGCACGGGTTCGATCTGCTCGGCGCGGTCCACTTCCACCTCGAAGTGCGTGGTGTGGCCCAGTTGGGCCTTGGCGGCCTTCAGCAGTGCAGTGAGTTTCGCGGAATCGCCACCGGTCATCACTGCCAAGTGGTTGTCCTTCGCCAGCACGGCATCGGACAAGCTGTAGCGGTGGTTGGCTCCTCCGCCGCATCGCACGGCGTAGCGTTCCAATACCCGCAGCCCGGGAGTAGTTTTCCGGGTGTCCGTGATGCGGGCCTTGGTACCGTCGACCAGCTTGACGAATTCCGCGGTCTTGGTGGCAATGGCGCTCATGCGCTGGGCAAGGTTGAGCCCGACGCGTTCGGCGAGCAGCACCGAGCGTGCCCGGCCGCTGACCCGCGCCAGGTGGGTTCCGGCGTCGAACGCTTCACCGTCCGCGAGCAGCAGCTCCACTTCGGTGTCCGGGTCGACGAGCAACATGGCGTCACGGAACACCGTTCCGCCGCTGAACACCCCCGGAACCCGAGCATTGAGCACGGCGGTGGCCCGGGCTTCGGCGGGAATGAGCAGCTGCGAGGTGATATCGCCGCTCGGCGCGTCCTCCGCGAATGCCCGCTCCAGGATGTCCCGGACGGGTGCTGCGGGGAGGGTCAGGCTAGTCATTGACGAGGCTCGCTTTCCGGCGGATCGTGTATCTCTGAACAATTTCTTCACGCGGGGTTTCGACCGCATCACTCCGATAATGCGCCCCCAACGACCCCCGCCGCGCCCCCGCAGCCCGCACCAACAACTGCGCAGCCAGGAGCAAATTGGCATCCTCGTGAACCACGGAATCCACCGAGTCCGGCACATTCTCAGGAAGCACGACGTCGGCCCAAGCGTTGAGTGCCTCAGCGGCCTCCCGCAGCAACCCCCCGGTCCGAAGCACCCCGGCTTTGGCAGTCATCAACCGCCGAAGGGCGGCCCGGCTAAAGGGCTCCGGAACGAGCTCAGGCTGCCACACGAGCGCCCCGGTCGGCTCGGTGGTTCCCGAAAGCGCCGTTGTTGCGTAGAGGTCCACGCCGGCCTCCGAGCTTGCGAGGCGTTCGCCGGCGAGAGACCGGAGCGCAGGCGCCGAGGGAACTAGCGAGTCGGTCCCCCCGCCGTTCGGCGGCGCCCACCCAAGGAACCCTTCAACAGCCCGCCGTCCAAAGACCAGCCCTTCGAGCAGCGAGTTACTAGCCAAGCGATTGGCGCCCTGCACCCCGGTACAAGCAACTTCGCCGGCGGCAAGCAAGCCAGGTACAGACGTCCGGCCGTGGAGATCCGTGACCACCCCACCCATCCAGTAGTGGGCGGCAGGGGCGACCGGAACTGGCTCAAGGGTCCAGTCGACTCCGGCTTCGCGGGTCCGGGCGCTGAGCGTGGGGAAGCGTTTCTCAAGGAAGCCTTTCCCCTTGTTCGCTTCCACGGTCCGGGCGTCAAGGAAGACGTGGCCGTTGGGATCACCAAGTGACGCAAGGTGGAGGGCGATGCTGCGGGAGACGACGTCGCGCGGCGCCAGTTCGGCGTCGGGGTGGTAGCGGGGCATGAACCGTTCGCCGTTCGCGTCCACCAGGATGGCGCCTTCGCCGCGGACGGCTTCGGAAATGAGGAGCGGATCGGCGCCGAAGGGAGCCGGTTTTCCTGCAGCGGAGAGGACCATGCTCGTGGGGTGGAATTGGAAGAACTCCAGGTCCGCGAGCTCCGCGCCTGCCCGCCATGCGAGCGCGAGTCCGTCAGCCGTTGCCACCAAGGGGTTGGTGGTCTGGGCGAACAGCTGCCCCGCCCCGCCGGTGGCCAGCAGCACGGCATCGCCGAATACGCTCTCAAGGCGGCCGTTGCGCAGGAATTCAACGCCCGTCACGCGACGCTCGGACTGGATCAGTGACGTCGCCTGTGAATGTCCCAGCACCTGGATCTTCCCGGCGTCCTGTGCGTCAAGGACTGCCAGGATGAGTGCGTTCGCCACCCCGGCACCCGTGGCGTCTCCACCGGCGTGGAGAATCCTTGGCGCGGAGTGGGCGGCTTCGAGCCCCAAGGCGGGATCGCCGTCGTCGTCCGCGTCGAAACGGACGCCGAAACGCTCCAGCCCCCTGATGTCGAGGCGAGCTTCGGAGCACAGAACCCGCACGGCCTCCTCATCGCAGTGGCCCGCGCCGGCTGTGAGGGTGTCCGTGATGTGCGCGGCGACGGTATCGCCGGGGGCCGGTTCGTCCAGCACTGCCGAAATCCCGCCCTGGGCGAAGAAGGTATTGCTGTCCGCGAGCGCGCCCTTGCTGAGCAGGACGACCTCCGCACCGGCCTCGGCGGCCAGCAGCGCGGAGTAGAGGCCGGCGATGCCGCTCCCGACGACGACGAGCCGCCGCCGCGCCGGGGCGCCGGGAATGCGTTCTGCAGTCATGTGAGGCTCGATTCGACTGGTTGGTACGGGATGTGGCCTAGAGCGGCCGAGCTGCGAGCATGCGTTCAAGGGCGATCTTGGCGTTGTCCTTGACCGAATCGTCCACAGTAATGCGGTTGACCACGCGGCCCTCCACCAGTTCCTCGAGCACCCAGGCGAGGTAGCCGGGGTGGATGCGGTACATCGTGGAACAAGGGCAGATCACCGGGTCGAGGCAGAAGATGGTGTGCTGCGGGTTCTCCGCGGCCAAGCGGTTCACCATGTTGATCTCGGTGCCGATCGCGAAAGTGGTGGGCTCGGTCGCGGCGGCGATGGCCTTCTTGATGAAGTCCGTGGAGCCTGCGCCGTCTGCCGCGTCAACAACCTCCATGGGGCACTCAGGGTGCACAATGACGTTCACGCCCGGGAATTCGGCGCGTGCCTTCTCGATCTGGCCCACGTTGAAACGCTTGTGGACGGAGCAGAAACCGTGCCAGAGGATGACGCGGGAATCCAGCAGGGTCTGTTCGTCGTTTCCGCCGAGTTCCTTGCGCGGGTTCCACATGGGCATCTGCTCCAGCGGGACGCCTAGCGCCTTGGCCGTGTTGCGGCCCAGGTGCTGGTCAGGGAAGAAGAGGACCCGCTGGCCGCGTTCGAAGGCCCATTCGAGCACCGTCTTGGCGTTGGAGGACGTGCACACGATGCCGCCGTTGCGTCCGCAGAAGGCCTTCAATGCGGCCGAGGAATTCATGTAGGTCACCGGGATGACCGGGGCACGGCCTTCGGAATCGGGGGCGGTCCCGAAGAGCTCCTCGAGCTGCTCCCAGCATTCCTCCACCGAATCCTCGTCCGCCATGTCGGCCATGGAGCAGCCGGCGGCCAGGTTCGGCAGGATCACGGCTTGGTCTGCGCTGGACAGGATGTCGGCTGTTTCTGCCATGAAGTGAACACCGCAGAAGATGATGGCCTCGGCGTCGGGCTTGGTCAGGGCAGCGTTGGCGAGCTGGAAGGAGTCGCCCACGAAATCCGCGTACTGGACAACTTCGTCGCGCTGGTAGAAATGGCCCAGGATGACAGCCCGGTCCCCCAGCGTCTCCTTGGCGGCACGGATCCGGGCGTCGAGCTCGGCGTCGCTGGCCAGCTTGTACTCTTCGGGCAACTGGCCTTGGCGGGGGGTGGCCTTCGGAGCGTCGTCGGCGCTGGACGCACCGGGACCGTAAGCGGGGATGCCGGCGAGGGCTTCGGCGAGGTCGTACTCCCAGGGGCCCTTGGCCAGAGCGGGGCTGCACGTCGACCCGGCCGCGGAACGGCCGTTTTCGGCTTCTTCCCGGGTGATCAGCTGGATAGCTGTATTGACGCTGCTCATGGTGTACTCCTGTTGTCTGGCCCGAGTCCGGGCGTGCCGGTGAAGCGGTAGAGGCGGGGCGGGCGGTGTTTTCCGCCCTGGAGGTATTCACCGGTTTCCTCGATTTCCGGTGTTCCCTTGATTTGCCGGCGGAAGTTTGCCGGATCCAGCTGACGGTCCAGGACAGCCTCGTAGACTTCGCGGACCTGTGCCAGGGTGAAGAATTCACCCAGCAAGTGATAGGCGATGGACCCGTAGGCCATTTTGTTGCGCAGCCGCCACAAGGCGTAGTCCACAATCGCGTTGTGGTCGAAGGCCAATTCCGCGAGCCTATCGGCCCGGAACCACCGGACGTTCTCGGATTCGTCGGCCAGGGCGGCTTCCGTGGGCTGTACCAGGGCCCAGTAGACAATCGACACGACCCGCTGGGCGGGCGAGCGGTGCAGGCCGCCGAAAGCGTAGAGCTGTTCGAGGTATTGGGGAGCCAGCCCCGTGGTTTCGCGCAGGTTGCGGGACGCGGCATCCTGGAGGGATTCGTCGTGCTGGAGCGGTCCGCCGGGCAATGCCCACATGTCCTTGAACGGTTCGCGGATGCGGCGCACAAGAGGCAACCACAGCGTTGGGCGGCCGGAGCTTTCACTGGGGCGGAGGGCGAAGATCACCGTCGATATGGCCAACGACGGCGGCGCGAGCCTGCGCTCTGCGACATTCGCGGAGGTGGCGTACACGGTATTCACCCCGCTTCTTTGCCGTAGGGATCAGAAAACTAGTTATAGTCAAATTGACTAGAACTAATGGTACGACTGTCGGCGGACAGTGTCCAAATGTTTCAGCCCGCGTTCTCCTTGGCGGCAGCTTCCAGGAGGGGCAAAGTGCGGCCTTGGAAATGCGTATTCAGCACGATCACCGAGGACGAACGGAGCACGGTCTTGGTGGCGATGAGCTTGTCCAGCACGCGCTGCAGGTCCGAGTTCGACTTGCCCACCACCCGCACCATGAGGTCCGAACTACCGGAAACGGTGTGGACCTCAATGAGTTCAGGGATCGCTGCCAAAGCTTCGACGACGGCGTCGTGCCCCAGGTCCTGGTTGATGGTCAGCGAGCAGAAGGCGACCACCGGAAAGCCGAAGCCGGCAGGATCGGGCTGCGGAACCCAGGGAGCCACCACTCCGCGCTCGGCCATCCGGTCCAGCCGCGACTGGACCGTGGCACGGGCGACCTTCAAGACCCTCGATGCCTCCAGAACGGACGCCCGCGGGGAGTCTGTGAAAAATCGGACAATCTTGGCATCCAACTCGTCCACAACCATCAGTTTTTCCTGCTTCCGCCCAAGGGGATGTACAAATCGGCACTTCATGCCCAGATGCCGCTCCAGCTTGTAACCATCCTCTCACGAGTGTTTTTCGCCACTTTCATCCGGAAGCGGTAAATTCGATAAGTCCTACGAGGACCAGCGAACAAACCATCCACAAGAAGGCAAACACGAATGACAACGAAGTCCACCGCTGTTCGACCCTCCATTCCTTCGCGAGGCCTTGGCCACTCGATGAAGCCGCGCCAGCTCACCATGATGGGCTTGGGCAGCGCCATCGGCGCGGGACTCTTCCTCGGTTCGGGCGCCGGAATCCACGCCGCCGGTCCGGCAGTGCTCATCTCCTACCTTGTGGCGGGCACCTTGATCATCGTGGTGATGTGGGCCCTAGGCGAGATGGCAGCCGCCAACCCGAACAGCGGCGCCTTCTCGGTGTACGCGGAAAAGGCCATGGGCAGGACGGCCGGGTCCACGGTCGGCTGGCTTTGGTGGCTGCAGTTGGTAGTGGTCATCGCCGCGGAGGCACTCGGCGCAGCAGGGCTGCTCTTCTCCGTCTGGCCAGTCATTCCTGTGTGGGCGCTGGCGTTGGTATTCATGGTGGCATTTACCGCGATCAACCTTGCCGGGGTCCGGAACTTCGGTGAGTTCGAATTCTGGTTCGCCATCCTGAAGGTCGCGGCCATTGTCGCTTTCCTCGTCATCGGCGCAGCTTTGCTGTTCGGCTGGTTGCCCGGCGTAGCTTCCCCCGGCCTCGCAAACCTGACCGGCAACTTTGCACCGTCCGGCTGGTCCGGAATTGCCGCAGCCCTCTTCGTAGTGATTTTCGCCTTCGGGGGCACCGAAATCGTGAGCGTGGCTGCTGCGGAGACGCAGAACCCGGCACACAGCGTTGGCAAAGCCATCCGCACGGTGGTGTGGCGCATCCTGGTCTTCTACATTGGTTCGGTCTTCGTCATTGCAGCAGTACTGCCCTCCGATTCCGAAGGCTTGAAGTCGCCGTTCGCCGGCGTCCTGGACCTTGCCGGCATCCCGGGAGCCGGCGCTGCCATCACGCTCGTCGCCGTCGTGGCATTGCTTTCCGCGCTCAACGCAAACCTCTACGGCGCCTCACGCATGGTCTTCTCCTTGTCTGAACGCGGCGAAGCACCTGCCTTCCTGTCACGGCTGCGCGGCGCCCAGGTGCCCATGGCCGCCGTCGGGGTTTCCGTTGCATTCGGCTTCATCGCCACCATCCTGGAACTGCTGTTCCCCGACCACGTACTCCCCGCCCTGCTCAACCTTGTCGGGTCCACGTGCCTCGTAGTCTGGGGAACTGCGCTCGTGTCCCAGTTCATCCTGCGCCGGCGCGCCGACCGCGAAGGAACCGAACTGCCGCTTCGCATGAAGGGATTCCCCTTCTTTACGGTATTCGGACTGGCCCTGCTTGCCCTGATCTTCGCGGTGGGCTTCTCGAACGCCGAAAGCGCGGGCCAGCTGATCGGAACGTTCCTGTTGATCGCGTGCATCGCCGTGGCCTGCCGGATCGGCGCCAAGGTGAGGTCCGCACGAAGCGCCTAAGCAAACCCAACTAACTAGCAGTTGTTGTCGTTTTGAGCCCTCATAACGACAACAACTGCTGGGCCCACGCCGCCAGGATTCCCTGGCCGAGCTTGCGAGGCGAGGGTGGCGGTGGGGAGTTGGTTGGGAGGTGCGCAAATTGCTATGTGTTCCCCAGGGAAGACTGGCAGTTCATGGCAGTTTGACTAGCCCCGAATAGGCGGATTGCCTACGTTCCGAACAGTGACTACGGTCACGTCCATGGACTCATCTCTTCCCGTCGTGGCCGCAGCCGACGCCGCACCCCTGTCCCCCGGACAGCTCAGGGAGCTCTATTCCTTGATGGCTGCCGTTCGATACCTCGATACCTCGGCCGTTGCCTGGCAGCGCCAGGGAATCATCCCCGGCTACGCTCCGGAACTCGGCCAGGAAGCGGCCCAGGTCGGCAGCGCCTACGCCCTCGACACTGCCCGCGACTTCGCCTTCCCGACGTACCGCGAGATGGGTGTCGCCAGGACCATGGGCGTGGACATGGTGGCGTACATGTCCACCCACAAGGCAACGTGGCACGGCGGAATGTACGATCCCCTGGCTAGCCGCCTCGCGCCCATCCAGGCCGTGGTGGCAGGCTCGGTGCTTCATGCCGTCGGCTGGGCCCACGGCCAGACCCTGAGCGGCGGGCACGGAGTGGCCCTCAGCTACTTCGGCGATGGTGCGTCCTCCCAGGGCGATGTCCACGAGGCCATGAACTTTGCCGCCGTGATGAAGGCACCTGTTGTCTTCTTCATCCAGAACAACGGCTGGGCGATTTCCGTCCCCACCGAGCGGCAGGTGGCCGGCGGTTCGGTAGCTGCCCGAGCCGCGGGCTACGGAATCCCGGGCATCCAGGTGGACGGCAACGATGTGGTCGCCGTCCATGAGGCCACCCGCAACGCCTTCGCCCACTGCCGCGCAGGAAAGGGTCCGGTTGTGGTCGAAGCCATGACCTACCGCCGCGGTCCGCATTCCACCGCCGACGATCCCGGCCGCTACAGGAGCCTCGACGACGAGCGCATCGACGCCGGCGAGGATCCGCTGGAACGCCTCCGCAAGCGTTTGCTGGCCGAAGGCGTAGCCGACGAGGCGTTCTTCACCGCCGCCAACCAAGCAGCCCGGGCAGAGGAAGGAGCCATCCGCACCGGAATCGAAGCCCTCGGGCCCCGGCCCGGCAACGAGATGTTCGATTTCGTCTTCCAGGAAACCACCCCCGCCCTTGAAAACCAGGCCACCCGTTGGCGCGAGGAGTCAGAACATGTCTGAAAGCACCACAGCCACCCTCGAAGCCAGGGCAGCCACAGAGAACCAGTCCGTCAAGCTTTCCATGCAGCAGGCACTCAACCGCGCCCTGGACGAGATCCTCTCGGCCGATCCGAAGACGGTGGTCTTCGGCGAGGACTGCGGCCGATTGGGCGGGGTCTTCCGCATCACCGACGGACTGCAGGCCAAGCACGGAGAATCCCGGGTCTTTGACACGCCGCTCGCGGAATCGGGCATCCTGGGGATGTCAGTGGGCCTGGCCATGGCCGGTTTCCACCCCATTCCGGAAGTGCAGTTCGATGGCTTCGCGTATCCCGCCATCAACCAGATCGTGTGCCAGATCGCCCGGATGAACTACCGCAGCCGGGGCAAGCTTCCGATGCCGATCACGCTCCGCGTACCCAGCTTCGGCGGCATCCGCGCCCCCGAACACCATGGCGAAAGCCTCGAGGCACTCTTCGCGCACGTTCCGGGGCTCAAGGTGGTCTCGCCGTCGGACCCGCACGATGCCTACCACCTGCTCAAGTACGCCGCCTCGCGGCCTGACCCGGTGATCTTCATGGAACCGAAGTCCCGGTACTGGCAAAAGGGCGACGTGGACGCCTCCGACGGCGGTACCCTCACCGGCGCCCGCGTTGTCCGGCCGGGCCGCCACCTGACCCTCGTAGCCTGGGGTGCCATGGTTGCCCGGTGCCAGCAGGTTGCCGAACTCGCCGCGGAAGACGGAATCGACGTCGAGGTCCTCGATCTGCGCTGGCTCAAGCCGATCGATGCCGAAGCACTGGCGACTTCCGTCGGAAAGACGCGGCGCGCCGTCGTCGTGCATGAGGCTCCGCTGACCTCCGGGCTGGGGGCCGAAGTGGCCCAGCTGATCACGCAAAGCTGCTTCGACACGCTCAAGGCGCCCGTCGAACGGGTCACCGGCTTCGATGTGCCGTATCCCTCCGGCGACCTGGAGGACGAATACATTCCGAGCATTGACCGCATCCTCCTGGGGATCCAACGAGTACTGGAGTATCGACGTGGCTGAAATCAGCTTCCCCCTGCCCGATCTTGGCGAAGGCCTCATCGAAGCGACCGTCCTGGACTGGCTCGTCTCCCCCGGCGACCAGGTGGAACGGAACCAGCCGCTCGTGGAGCTGGAAACGAGTAAATCCGCCCTCGAGTTGCCGAGCCCGCAGGCGGGTAAAGTGATCCGTATCCACGGAGCGCCGGGCGAGACCATCAACGTCGGTGAACCGCTGGTGGTGTTCGAGGTGCCGGACAATACTGCCGGTATCGTGGGCACCGTTCCCAAGGATGACGCACCGAAGCGCCGGGTCCGCCTGAGCGCCGTACTTGATGAGGACTGACACCATGAGCGGCAGGCACAAGGAAGAGCACATCCACACTGTGGAAGGGACAGATCCGCATCTGTTCGTGGAAGTCCATGAGCCTGCCGAAGGGACCGACGCCGGATTGCGCCCCGTGCTGCTGCTGCACGGTTTCTCCTCGTCCACCAAACTCAATTGGGGCGACACAGGCTGGATTTCCACCCTCAAGTCCGCGGGCCGGCGTGTCATCACCGTGGACCTTCCAGGGCACGGCCAGAGCAGCTCGCCCGAGGACCTGGACTCCTACTCGCCGAGCCGGATCCGCGCGGACCTGCTCCAGATAGTCGCCGACGCCGGTGCGCGCCCCGTGCGCGCCGGTGACCCTACCAGCGGGCTCGACGTCATCGGCTACTCTTTGGGCTCCCGGCTCGCTTGGGAATTCGGGGCAACCCAGCCCGAACTCGTGCACCGGCTGGTGTTGGGCGGCCCGAACAAGGAAGACCCCCTGGCGTCGTTCGATCTCGGAGCAGCCCAGCGCTACCTCGCGGACGGCACACCCATTGAAGACGAGTCCACGGCAGGGTTGCTCAAAATGGCACAGCTCTTGCCGAGCAACGATCTTTTTGCGCTCTTGTCGCTCATCGAGGCCATCAAGGGCGAACCCTTCGATCCTGCCGAAGCCGTGCCCCACATGCCGATGCTCCTGGTGGCCGGCGACAAGGACGAGCGCGCCGTCACCATGCCGGAGCTCGCTTCGATCGCTTCCCATGCCGGGGGCATGGTTGAACAACTGCTCGTACCGGGGCGGAACCACAGCAACGCCGTGACCAGCCGGGTTTTCAAGGACGCTGCGGTGGCGTTCCTCGGCGTCTAGGCGGTGGCGGAGCGGCTGATAGTGGCGGAGCGGCTGCCTTAACCCGCCAGCCGCTCCGCGTTGAGCGTCATGCGCTCCAGCACGCTGACGGCCATGGCGTATTCGTCGATACCGATCCCCATCGAGAGGTCCCGCCGGGATTCTTCAACGAGCTTTTGGGCTTCCGTATGTTTTGCGTGGCCGAGTTCGCTGAGGCTGAGGCGATCGTCCACCATGATGATCATGCCGCGGCCGACCAGGGCGGCGAGTTCGTTTTCGCGACGTCGCGTGTCGCCGCCCCAAAAAGGGTTGAGTATTCCGTCAAGATCCTCGGGGCTGATGGTTGTCTCGGCCAGGACGTTGAGCGTCTGCCACTGCCTCCGGCTGAGTTTCAACCTCGCCAAGGTGCTGTCCAGGTGAGCCTCCAAAGCGGCGTCCAGGCGTTTGGTCCAGTAACCGATCGGCTTGTTCACATGGCCCATCGTGGCAGCGCAGAGCGGTCCCGGCAACAAAGGTAGGCTTGATTCAGCGCTGGATGACGTGGAAGTGAGACGAATGGGCATGCGCTTCAAGGACCGTGCGGACGCCGGACGCCGCGTGGCAGCAGGGCTCCCGCAGCTCCGGCATCGCCCGGACACCATCTTGCTGGGCCTCGCCCGCGGTGGAGTCCCCGTGGCGGCCGCTGCCGCCGTCGAGCTCCACCAGCCCTACGGCGCCATGCTGGTACGTAAACTCGGCATCCCGGGCCGCGAGGAAACTGCGTTCGGCGCCCTCGCCTGGTCCAACGGCAGGATCGTCCGCATCCTCAACCGGCCCCTCGCCGAGCGCATGCTTCGGCATGGAATCACCCAGGCTTCGCTCGACGCTGTGGAGGCACGCGAGCGCGGAGAACTCCTGCGGCGAGTGAAGACCTACCCGGGTATCAGCTTCGATCTTTCGGGCAAGACTGTTGTCCTTGTCGACGACGGACTCGCCACGGGCGCAACGATGCGCGCTGCCGTCGAGGCCGTCCGCGCGGGAGGCGCGGCGACTGTGGTAACCGCCGTCCCCGTGTCATCCCTCGAAGCCCAAGCGTCCATCAGCCGGGTGTGCGATTTCATGATGTGCCTGCACACGCCGGGCAAATTCCATGCCGTGGGCGCGTTCTACGAGCACTTCGAACAATTGACCGACGACGACGCGGTGCGGCTTTTGGAGCAGGCGGGGTAGTTCGCAAGCCGCTGGGTTGCGCTTGTTCGCGCCAAACGCGAGCGAGCGTCGATGAATTTCCCGTCATAGCTGAGCGAGCGTCGGAGTGCGAACGACGACGGCGATAGCTCGCCGTCGTCGTCGGACGCGCCGTGGCGCGTTCAGTCCTTCCGCTCGAGGAACTCCCGCACCCGGGCGCGGGCCGGCTCGCGGTCGTAGCTGTTCACGAGGGCGGCAGCCATGCGGACGGGGTCGCCGAAGAAGAAGTACTCATAGAGGGCCTGGCGCCCGGCGAACGCGGAAATGCTGGCATCGAAAGCGAGCTTGAAGAGGCGCACGCGCTCCGGGCCGGTCAGGGTCTTCGCCTGCAGGTACAGCTCGATGTCCGGCAATGCCTCGCTGGCTACGTCCGCTTCGCCCGGCAGGGCCATGAGGCCCGACGCCGAGAACTTCCGGATGATCGCGGGGAACCGCTGGGCAACCTTGGGGTACCAGTTGCGTGCCGCATTCAGGGTGGGCCAATGCGGCAACAACACGCCATCCGGGCTTGGAGCTGCCTGGGCCTCCGCGGCCACCATGAGGGCCTTGCCGATTTCGACGGTCTCGATCAGCTCCGCGAGGTCTTCCTGGATGTGCTGGAATCCGTCAATCCCGATCGACGCCGCAATCTCCGAGGCCAGGCCGAGGAAGAACTCGCTCTTCGCGATGGTCCTCGTGACCACCTGGTGGGTCATGAGGGCCCCGGCGCCGGTCTCGGAGTAGAAGGCATTGCACAGCTCGGGATGGCCGAGCATGAAGATGCGATCGTTCGGAACGAATACGTGGTCGAAAACGACGACGGCGTCCATCTCCTCGAAGCGGCTGGCGAGCGGCTCGTCGTGGGTGCCTCCGCCGTTGTAGAGCGAGGTCCGGCACAGGTAACGCATGCCCGGCGCATCGTTCGGGAGGGCGAACGCGTAGGAGTAGGGAGCATCTTCCGGCGTCGAGCGTAGGAGCGTCGAAGGGAACACGAGGAGCTCGTCGGCGATCGGCGCGATGGTGGCGAGCATACGTGCGCCGTGGACCACAATGCCGTCTTCCCGCTCCTCGACGACCCTGGCCGAGAGTTGCCCGCCGAGCTGTTCGGAACCTGACACCGAACGGTTGACTTGCGGCGGGATCAGCGTGTGCGTCGCAAGGAGATCGTTCTCGCGGCAATGCTCATAGTATTTGCGGATGTTTTCGCCGAACATCGGATCGGCCTGGGCAAACCATTTTTCTGCGGCCGCGAGTGCCGTAAGGGCGCCGTTCATGTAATCACCCGTCCGGCCCAGGAACCCAAGGGAGTACTCCGCCCAAGTGCGGATGGCCGAATGCCGATGTTCGAGGTCTTCCTTGGTGCGCGGCACCAGGAACGAGGCGTTCACCCGGTCACCCGTCGTCGGGGACTCGTAGGTGAGGGCGTCCGCATACTTCGGGTCATGCTGCATGTCGAAGAGCTTCGCGTACGTGCGGGCCACATTCCTGAAGGACGGGTGGTCGGCGATCTTCCCGGTGACCATTTCGCCGTCGATCAGGACGTGGGGGTTCATCGAGTTGAGCTTGTCCAGGTACTGCTGTCCGGTCCGGATTCCCATGGTTGTCTCCAATGATGGTTGTGCTGAAACGGCATACGGATGCGGCGTCGACGGGCGCCGGCAACTACAGAAGATCCTCCATTCCCAATTGGCTTTCAGGGATAGTGGTGAAAGAGCTGTTGGCGAACGCGAGCGCGTCGCCGCTGCGGTAGTTGAAGTCCACCACTTCACCCACGTAGAGGGTGTGGTCTCCGCCGTCGTAAGCCGCCCAGGGCGTGCATTCGAAATAAGCGAGGACGTTGGATAGCCGGGGCGCCGTGTCGCCTTCTACCCAAAGGGGCTCGGGCCCGGGTCGGCCCGCGAAATGCAGGGCGAGTTGCTTCTGTTCGGCACCCAGAATATTGACGCTGAAGGGGCGCCCGGCCAGCTCATCGTGGGCTTTGGCGTTGCGGGCGATGCTGACCAGGACCAGCGGCGGTTCCATGGATACGGCGGTGAAAGAGTTGACGGTGATACCGTGCCGCTTGGTGGCGCCGTCGAACGTCACGATAGCGACACCTGTGGCGAAGCGGCCCAGGCTGCCGCGGAAATGATGTGCCCGCGGCCGCGAAGTGCGGCTCAAGGGACCGGGCTCCGCATTATGGCTGGACTTGGCAATCATCGTTGATTCCTGGCTAGCGATTGTTCTATATGTGAATTTGTTCTATATTTGAACAACAAATTCTCATACAGAACCATAGTCTCTTGTGAGTGACAGCACAAGACGGCGGGCCGGTCGCATTAGGCCCCAACATAGGATGGAGCGCATGATGTCTCCCAGCGCCGCAAAAAGTCTGCAGGACACGACGGCGACGGTCTCGCCTTCGCAGACCCTCTCCCGCGGAATCCAGGCCCTGGAAATCCTGGCGGCAGCAGAGCGCCCATTGACCATTGCAGAACTCGCCGGCGCCCTGGGCGTTCATCGCTCGGTGGCCTACCGGATCCTTCGCACGCTGGAGGATCATTCCCTGCTGGTGCGCGACGACGCCGGCCGAGTTCAGCCAGGTCCCGGCCTTGCGGTGCTGGCCCGGGGTGTCTCCCGCGACCTCCAGACGGCCGCCCTACCGGAACTGACCCAGCTTGCCAACGCCCTGAACATGACGGCATTCGTCGCGGTCTGGGATCATCAGGACTGCGTCACGCTGGTCACGGTCGAGCCCCGACACTCAGCCGCGACCCTGGCACAGCATCCCGGCACCCGCCACCCCGTGAACACCGGGGCGCCTGGAATCGCGATCCAGTCCACCATGAGCGAAGAAGAATGGGCCGCCCGCGCGCCGGGCCTGCCGTATCGTCCGGAAGCGGCAGAAGCGCGCCGGCTCGGCTATGCGGCGAGCCACGACGAAGTCATCGCCGGCTTGTCATCCTTGGCCGCCCCGATCCGGGTGCCAGGCGGGCGGCCCGCCGCGATCGCCGTCGTCTACATCCGCCGCGAACAGGACCAGGCCGCCGTCGGCGAAGCACTGGCAGCGAGCGCGTCCCGGATAGAGTCCCAGCTGGCGTAAGGACCCGCCGATGGACTCGTGGGCTTTTCACCATTGGTGCGCGCGTTCGTCCTGTTTCCGACGCTCGCTCACTTATAGGGCCAAAACCTGAAACGCGCGCTCAGATGATCTGAGCGAGGGCTTCCCAAAAGTGGCCCATTAGTGAGCGGGCGTCGTTATGGTTGCGTGCTTGGCCGGCGCCGGAGAACCAGTCCTGCAACGATGCCGAGCAGCAAAAGCGCGCCGGAAGCGGACGTGGACACCACAAATGCGGTGCCCGGACCCTGCGTCTGGGCCAACTGGCCGGCAACGTAGGCGCCCAGCGCCGTACCCGCCACGATGCCGCTAGCCAAGGCGGTCATGACGGTCGCCATGCGGCCGGCCGGTGCCACGACTCCCCCGATGCTGAAGACCGTCACCATGACCGGTCCCACGGGAATTCCGAGCACCAACAGAACGATGACCATCGGCCAGATCCCGGCGGGAAGGAACAACAGTAGGGAGAACGCCGTCATCGCGGCCGCGGCGAGCACCCAGCGGATGGCCAGCCCGAAGCGCTGCGGCCAATAGGCAACGGACAACGCCGCGACGGCGGAGCTCAGGCCCATGACGGAATACATCAGCCCCGCAATTTCAGCCGTGGCGAACTGGGCGGAGAAGGCGCTCAACGCATTCTGGGTTGCCCCAAAGAAAGTACCCATGCAGACCATGGCCAGCACCGGAACGGCGACCTTCAGCCAGGCCACGGATCGGACACTTGACTGCCGCTGTGCAGGGACGCTCCCGACGGCGGCGCGCGCCTTGCGCCTTGCAGGCACCACGGCCAACTGCGAGGGATGGACGGCGAAGGCCGGCACGAGCGTGGCCGTCAGGACGGCCGCCAATGCGAGCGGAAGCCAGGGGGCTACGAGGCTCGCCAGAATACCGACCAGCGCCGGCCCCAGGACGAACGTGACCTCGTCCGCGGTTCCTTCATAGGACAACGCGGTGTCCAGGTCTGCGCGGCTGGACGCCACAATTCCAGGACCGTTGGTGTTCAGGTTCCTCGTGGTCAGGGCCATCCAACGGACACGGGCCATGGGCCCCACCTGCGGGCAACTCGCTCCAGCCAGGAAAGCCGTCACCAAAATGGCAATCGCGTCCGTGGGGGCGTTGAAATCGGGCGTCAGGTAGGCGGCCACGAGCAAGGCGATGACGGTCACGGCGTTGACAACCGCGGCCACGAGGAGCACAGGGCGCTGGCCTGAGCGGTCGGCAAGGGAGCCAAGCACCGGCGCGCCCAAGGCCGAGCCAATGCCGACCGCTCCGGCGGCCAGGCCACCGATGGCGTAAGAATGGCTGACAGCTGTGACAAGGGTGAGGGTGCCAACGGTCAGCATCGCGAGTGGCAGCCTCGCGAAGAGACCCAATGGGAGGAAGTTCCGGCCTGCGAGTTCGGGCAAGCGGGCGAAGCGGCCGGGCAGACACGAACGGCGCGGCGCGGCCGACGGGGGCAGTGCCGAAGGCGGCGCGGAAGGAAATTCAGGGTGAAGCTTAAGCGCGGTGTTCGCCGCGGAGTGCTGTGGGGAGGAGTTCATGATTCCGGGTTCGCTGAATGGTGCGCATCGTCCCTCCTCCCGATGCGCGCGACCCGGTGTAACCCTCCAAGTCTACCGGACGGCCGCGCCTGCTCAAGCGGGCCCATACACGACGAAGCGCCCCAAAACCGGTGCCTAGGCGGCCGCGGTGTCGACGATTCGAACGGTGGAACCGTTCCGGTTCTTGATTACCTGCAGCTGGCTGCTGATTCTCTGCTTCATCTCCGCAACGTGGCTGACTAGCCCCACTACCCTGCCGCCGTCGCGCAGCCCCTCCAGCGCATCCATGACCTGCTCGAGCGATTGCTCATCAAGGCTTCCGAAGCCCTCATCCACGAACAAGGTCTCGATGTCCACACCGCCGGCCTCCTGCTGGACCACGTCCGCGAGCCCCAGGGCCAACGCGAGCGAAGCCATGAACGACTCCCCGCCGGACAGGGTTGCGGTGTCCCGCCGCTGGCCAGTCCACTCATCCACCACTTCCAGTCCCAGGCCTGATTTCGCGCCCCGGGCTGCCTTGGCGTCTGTGTGCTGCAGGGTGTATCGACCATCGCTCATGGCGATCAGCCGCTCCGACGCCGCCGCCGCGACCTGTTCGAGGCGGGCGGCCAGCACATAGCTGTTGAGGCTCATTTTGTAGCCGTTGTCGCCCGCCCCTCTTGCGGTTTCTGCGAGCTCGTTGAGTACCCGGGCGCGATCCCGGGGGCCGCGCCCGGAGGCCGCAGCTTCCTCGTACTGCGAGCGGATCGCAGCCAGGCTGGTCACCGTGCGGGCAGCGAGTCCTGCAGCAAGATCCAGCCGTCGGGCTGTTTCTTCCGCCCGTCCGGCGTCTTGTTCGAGGGCTGCGAGCTCGACGGCGGTCAGTGGCACCTCACCGATCTGGGCTTCCTTGGCCGCGAGAACGAGATCCTCGGACTCGAAGAGCTCTGCGAGCCGGGCGCTCTCGGTCTCCGCGGACCTGATGGCTTCGTCGAGCCTTGCAGCGTGCTGCTCGTCGAGGATTTCGAGGCGCGCAGCATCCGCGGTGTCGAATCCGTTCGCTGCAAGGGCGGTTTCCAAGGCCGCAGACGCATCGTCCAAAGCCTCCCGGGCACGTTCAAGTTGCACTCCGGCGGCGACAGCGGACTGCAGGAGTTCGCGATGCCCGGTCAGGGCATCGATCCGCTCGTGCAGCGTGTCGAAGCCATCACGCAGCCCGCAAAGCAAGGTCTCCAGGGACTCACGTTGCTCACCCAGCAGGGCCATGGTGGACCCGGCCTGCGCCGCAGCGGTGTCCTCTTGGACTTGTTCTTCCTCCAAGCGGGCAATCCGCTCCGTCATGCGGGCGAGCTCTGCCTTGCCACGTTTGAGGCTGTCGACGGCGGAACGCGCCAAGGCCAGGGCGTCTTTGGCCAGGGCCTCCGCCGAAGCGGCTTCCTTGGGATCGATGCCTCCGCCCTGGGCGGTGAGCACGGCAACTTCCTGCTCGGCGGCCGCCAGCTCGCCTGCCGCTTGGAGAAGTTCATGCTCGCTTTCGTCGTAGCGTTCGTGGGCGGATTGCTCTTCCTCCGCAAGGGCCAGTGCGGTTAGCCCTGCGGCTGCCGGGGACGGGTGTTCGGCGCTTCCGCAGACGGGGCATGGATCGCCGTCGTTCAGCTTTGCGGCGAGTTCGGCGGCGGCATTGGCCAGCCGGGATTCGCGGAGATCCAGCCAGAGTTGCCGGAGGTCCTGGGAAAGCGCGCGTGCAAAAGCGTGACGCTTCACTGCCGCGGACTGGGAATCCAGGGCGCTTGTGTAACGGGCTACGGTTTTGACGGTGTTCTGCGCTGCTGCCGCTTCGCTTTCCCGGAGGGGCAGCTCCACAGCGGCCGCTTCCAGCGGGCCCAGCTCACCTTCCAAAACAGCCGCATCCGAGCGAAGCCCGGCCAGAGCAAGGGACCGCTCTGCCTTGGCCGACTCGCGCTGCCGTGCAGCGACGTCGAGGGCATCAAGCCTGGCAGTGATGTCCTCGAGCTTCTGTTCGTCCCCGACCCGGGCCTCAACGACAGCCATGGTCTCTTGAATCCTCGCCAGCGACGTGCCCGGCTCGCTTGCGTCAAGAGAGGCGGCAAGCAGCTTCGCCGTCGCCGACTCCGCCTTCGCGCCCGCGATGTCTAAGGCCTTGGCAGCGCGGTCGACGGCGTCGAGCTGTCCGCCGAGGACGGCGGCTTTACGGTGGCGTCCAAGCCGCTCGCGGAATTCCTGCACTTCAGCCGCACGTGTGGCGAGGACTTCGCGCCGGCAAGTGGCGGCGTCGAGCTTCGCGTGCCGTTGGACCCGTTCCCGCGCGGAGTTGAGCTTGTCGGCAAGCTGAAGCCGGACGGCTTCGGCAGAACCGGCGGCTTGTTGCCGCTTGAGAGATTCGGCACGGGCCCGGGCCTCGAGGGTCCCGAGCCGGAGTTCGGGCGTGGAATCGTTGGAGCCTGCGTCATCAAGATCCGGGTCAGCCGCCTCGTCAATGCCGAGTTGCGCGAACTCGGACTCTGCCCGCTGCACGAGCAGCTTAAGTCCGTTCTGGTTGTCCTGCACTTCTGCGCGCGCGGCGTTTGCTTGGAGTGCCAACTGCTGCTCGATCGCTTCAAAACGCTGGGTTCCGAAGAGCTTCTGCAGAAGATCCAGCCGGTCGGACGCCTTGGAACGCAGGAAAGCCGCGAAGTCTCCCTGCGGGAGCATGACCACCCTGGTGAATTGTTCCCGATCCATCCCCAGGACATCTCCGATTTCCATGCCGGCTTCGTCGTTGCGGGAGGTCTTTTCTTCCCACGAGCCATCAACCCGTTCACGCAGGAGGGTCTTGGCCTGCTGGGTGGTGAAGCCCTTGCGTCCACGGGCACTTGGCCTGTCCCACGCCGGTGAGCGGGTGACCTCAAAGCGTCTTCCGCGCGCCGAAAATTCGCAAACGACCCGCGGCTCCGCAGCCGGTTCCGCGTGGTCGCTGCGCAAGCGTTTTCCGTCCTGGCGGGCGCCCGGTACCGAGCCGTACAACGCAAAGCAGATGGCGTCGAGCACGCTCGTCTTTCCCGCGCCGGTGGCACCGTTCAAGAGGAACAGGCCCTGGGCGCCCAACAGATCGAAATCAATCGATTGAACCCCGGCAAACGGCCCGAAAGCCTCAATTTCAAGGCGGTGGATTCTCACAGCTCTGCCCCTTCCAACCGGACCGCTTCCAAGGCTTCACGAAGGGCGGAAAGTTCAGTCTCATCAGCCGGCCTCCCGCGCACATGGTCGAGGAAGCCGCAGCAAACACCAAGATCGTCTTCGGCCTCCGCAAGCCGGCTGCTGTAGCTGGCTTTGACCTTTCCCGCGGCGTCTTCAGGGTCAAAGCCCAGCACCAGCGTGTCCGGGAACCGGGCACGCAGCTGTTCCATGGCCTGCGCAGGCCGCGAGGAGTCTGTGAGGGTGACTTGGCAATACGCAGTCTCAGCCCAGGAATGCTCCTCCGACTCCAGAAGCTCAGCGAGCTTCCCCCGGAGAATCGCCAGCTCCCGTGGTGCTTTCCACAGAACTTCCTCGACGCTCTCAACACCGCCGACGCCGATATCAATCAGCCACGCACCCTTCCGATGCCTGGCCTCGGAGAACGAATACGCCAGCGGCGAACCCGAATACCGGACGCGCTCCGAAAGTTCCTGCCGCCCGTGCAGATGTCCGAGGGCCGTGTAGCCGAAGCCATCAAAGAGATCCAGGGGCACAGCCCCCAAACCGCCGATGCTCAAATCGCGTTCGCTGTCCGAGGTGATGCCGCCGCTCGCGAAGGTGTGTGCCAGCACAACGGAGTGCACCGGCCCTGCTTCGCTTCTCCGGGCAATGTCCTCACAGATGAGCTCCACCGCGGCCTGCGTGACGTCAAAGTGGCTCGGGGTTTGGGTGCCGAGCCGTTCGGCGACAAGCCGCGGTTCAAGGTACGGAATTCCATAGACGGCAACCACGGGCGCACCCGGCTGAGCTGCACCGTGGTCGCTATCCAGGGGAAACAGGACAGGCGAATCGAGATCCTCTACGCGGGTCCGCACATGGACTCCCCCGCGCTCCAGCAGGCGTGAAGCGAAACCAAGGCGGATCGCGGAATCGTGGTTGCCGCTGGTCAGCACCACCTTGGCTCCAGCATCCGTGATCCGTACGAGGGCGTCGTCGAGGAGCTTCACGACGTCCAGACCCGGAAGGGCGCGGTCGTAGACGTCGCCCGCGATCAAGACGACGTCCACCGACTGTTCCCGGACGACTGCGAGCAATTGCTCAATGAAGTTGCGCTGGGCGTCAAGCATCCCGACGCCATGGAACGAGCGTCCCAGGTGCCAATCCGAAGTGTGCAAAAGCCTCATGTTTTCAAGCTAACTGGAGGCCCCGACATTATTGGTGCGGCGCGGCGGCACCGGCCGTAACAGGGCCTTCCGGACAGCTGAATTCCTGCGTCAGCCCCGCTTGCCGTCGAAGAAATCGCGGGCCGGGTCGACGTCGGGCTTCTCTTCGACGGGTGCCACGGCGGACTCCGCAGCGGGCGTGGAAACCTCGGCCGCGCTTTCCGGGACAGCCGCTTCAGCGTCGTCGTCGGACTTTTCCTCCCAGCCGTCGGCCGGCAACGGCTCCTCGACCTCAGCCACGGCAACCGGGGTGGTTTCGCCGAAACCGCGGAAGATGAGGCCTGCGATCGCCGCTCCGACCAGCGGTGCGACCCAGAAGAGCCAGAGCTGCTCCACTGCCCAGCTCGAGCTGAAGATGGCGGAGGCAGTGGCACGTGCGGGGTTGAAGGCAAGGTTGCCCGTGGATTGGCCAAGCTGCAGCAAGACCGCGACTGTCAGGCCGACCGCGAACGGTGCTGCGAGCTTGCTGGGATTGCGTCGAGCGGTGACACCCAGGAAGACCCCTACCAGGAGCGCGGCGCCGAGGACCTCAATGAGCATCACGCCGGTCACGGGAACCTGGAAGCTGGAGTGCGTACCGAAGCCGGAGGTCGCCGTGTCAAACACAGTCCGGCTGTCCGTGATCCCCGGTACAGTTCGGACGACGGCGAAAATCGCCAACGCGCCCAGCAAAGCGCCCACAATCTGGGCCCCCAGGTACGCGGCCCCATCCACAAGCTTCATCCGGCCGGCAACCAGGTGACCAACCGTGATGGCCGGGTTGAAGTGGCCGCCGGACAGGTAACCGAAGGCCAACATGGCAGCAGTGACGGTCAGGCCGCTGGCCAGCGACGCCGGCATCGGAACCGCCTGGGGGTTGATGAAGATCAACACACCCAAGCCAATAACCACAAGGAACAGCGTCCCCAGAGCTTCAGCGGACGCCCGGGCTAGGAGCCGGGTTCCGCGGGAGGAGGGAGCGGACACAGTTGTGGTCATGTCGAGGGATTCCTTTGTTCGAAGTTCGGGTGGTCTGTTGCGGAGGCGGACACTCCGGGCAAGGCAAGAAGCCGTGCGGCGGACCGCTTTCTTGCCCCGCAGCATCCTGTCAGCCGAGTCTGGACGCTTCCTGAATCCGAGCCTAGCCGCCCAAGGCGATTGCGGCGACCGCAGCGCAGGCAAGCGCGATGATGGACACGGCGCTTGCAAGCATCAAGACAGCCGACGCTTCCTCCGCGCCATGGTGCAACTGGTGGGACCTGGCCCACACAACGCAGCCGAGGACGATCGTCGCTGCGGCGGCGGTCAAGGCGCAGATTCCCTGGTAGTCGAGCCCCGGTATCCCGGTGGGCAATTGCCCCGCACCGGATTTGGCCGTCAACCACCTGCGCCAGATGAAGAGATCCACCACCAGAAGCGAAATCAGGGTCCGGCGCCAAGCGAGCGTTGTACGCTCCGGCTGCAGCCCCGGATCCCTGGATTCAACGGTCAACGCGCCACCAGGATCAGCACGGCAAAAGTGAATGCCGCCACCGCAACCACGATGGTCATGAGCAGCATGACCCGTGAGAACGGCAGGGCCTGGTCGTTCCGCATGGCCGCCTCCATCTGCGCCCACCGGCGGTAGGCGAGCGTCGCGAGGCCCGCGCCGATCATGGAAAGAACGACGCACAAAACGATGCGCACGGGCTGGGGCGCGATGTTCGGAGCAAGCTGGTCGATGGCGACGGCACCGGCCAACAGGGCCAACGACGTACGGATCCACGCGAGGAAGGTCCGCTCATTTGCGAGGGAGAATCTGTAGTCCGGGGTCTTTCCGGTTTTCCGCCACGCGGGTTCACGCATCATGCCTCCTGGTTCACGAGCCACCGTATCAGCGGGCAGGTGAAGACCGGCCGGGCAGCCACGGTAAATTACCACTATGAGCGCTGAACCATCCCCCTCCGCCGTGCCATCCTTCGAGTCCCGGGTTAACGGCTGCCTGCTGGGCGGTGCCTTGGGCGATTCGCTCGGCTACGCCGTCGAGTTCGACGACGTAGCCACGATCCGCACCCGCTTCGGCGCAGCGGGCCTCACCTCTTTCGGCCAGCTCGACGGCGGCACCCACTTTTCGGACGACACCCAGATGACGCTGTACACCGTCGACGGCCTCGTGGAAGCCCTGGAGTGGGCCAACGACGGCGTAGCCGCGGATGAAACTGCATGTCTCTGGCTGGCTTACCTGCGATGGCTCGCGAGCCAGGGCGTCGCGTTGCCGGCATCCGCCCCCGTTCCCCAACCGCGGTGGATCGACGGCCAAGAAGTGCTCCGGCACCGCAGGCACCCGGGAAAGGCGTGCCTGAGCGGACTCTCTACGGGCGAGATGGGAACCAAGTTCCGGCCCGTCAATCCGGAATCGAAGGGCTGCGGCACGGTCATGCGCTCGGCTCCCTTTGGCCTGGTCCCGCATATTTCCGAGGCCGCGGTCTACAAGCTGAGCACCGATGCCGCGTGCTTGACCCACGGGCACCCTTCGGCACGGCAAAGCGCGGGTGCCTTCAGCGTGCTCGTGCACAAGGTGACCGCGGGCTCAGATGTGCGGACTGCGGCTGAGCATGCCCTGAGCGTGGTGTCAGCACTGCCGGATCCAGCCCCCGAGCTCCTGGGGCGCCTCCGGGAGGCGCTGGAACTGTCTTCCACCGGCACGCTGCTCAGCCCGGAAGAACTCACCGCGCAACTGGGCGAGGGCTGGGTCGCGGAGGAGGCACTCGCCGTCGGGCTCTATGCGGTGCTGGCGACCGCGCGGGCAGCGGAGACACGGAGTGATCCGGCCGCCCATTTCCGCCAAGCCATAACCGTGGCGCTGAACCACAGCGGTGACAGCGACTCCACCGCCTCGATCGCAGGCAATATCCTTGGGGCGCTCCACGGCGAAGAGGCACTGCCGTCGGACTGGCTTGAAGCCCTTGAAGCCCCGGAAGTGATCCGCGGGATGGCGCAACGGCTCATCGCCGTCACAGTGGGCTAAGAGCCAAACGGTTCAAAGCCTGCGAAGCGCGATATTGTTGCACGCTTCGCAGACGTCCGCGGGAATGAGTCCGCGCCTCTGCAGGATCCCGAAAATGGCGCAGCCCAGGCAGAATCCCACAAACGATTCGAGGGACGCCGCGACGATCAGCAAGGCGAGCAGGATCCAGGCACCTAAGGCGAAACCGGCGAAGAACAGGACCACGGCCGCCGTGCTGAGCACCGCGCCGATTCCCTGTGCGAAACGCTTGGGCGGCCCCGGGACGAGTTTGGCGGGGCCAACTCGGGGAGCCAAAACCTTGACGGATAGCAAGGCAAACGGCGAGATCCTCGGCCCGAACAACACCCGCAGCCAGAAGCCGGCCGCGATCAGCACGAGTCCCCAGCCGACGCCGCTCACGAGGGTGGCCACTGCGGCAACAACCACCAGGCCGGCCGTGATCCTCGCGGCGTATTCGTTGACCGGATTGGGGAAAGCGAAGACGGCGCGCCATCCGGTGGCCGCCGGAGCCGGCGTTCCTACGGCGAACGCTGCAGTGTCAGCCTGTCTTCCCTGTGTCATGGCTCAAGGCTAGGAGCGCCGCGACACAACGGGAAGCTTTGTTGCTCCGTGTGAATATTGGCGCGGCTAGCGTCCGCCGACCATCTGCAGGAACTCCCCCTCGGACAGCACCTCGATCTGCTGGCCGCGGCTGTGCAATTCCAGGACCCTTTTGGCTTTGCCAGTGAGGCGACCGTTCCGGAGATCGCCTGCCACGAAGCCGTCGCCCACCACCAGGACCGTGGTCCTCCCGGTCACGCGGCTCTCCGGACGCGCACCCATCTCCGCTGCCCGCTGTTTCGCTTCCGGCCGGGCAATCGCAAGCTCACCTGTAAAAACGACCGTTTGCCCGAACAGGGGGTGGCCCGGTTCCGCTGCAGGGTTGGGCTCCGGATTGTCGCCTTCCTCAGGCCAATTGCTCCAGGCGCGTCCAAGCTGGCCGGCACCATTCCCGACGCCGGACCGGCCCGCGGCCGCGTCGCGCCCTCCACTGGCCCCCGCGAGCGCAGCGAGCGTTTGCTTGGACAGTCCGTCTCCTGGCTGGAAGGCCTGCTGTTTGGGAATGGCCAGGCCGAGGGACAAGTAGAGCTCTGCGATGCTGTTGGCGTTGTTCCTGTGCGCGATGTCCACCAGGATTCCGGCGCAGGCCCGGGCGTCCTCCGCGGCGTCGTGATGGTTCACGAGGGGCACGCCCGCCTCCTCCGCGGCGTAGGGCAACGAATTGGATACCAAGGAGTAGCAGCGCCGGGACAACATCACCGTGCAGACGTACTCGTAAGCGGGGCCAGGCAGGCCGGAAACTTCGAGTCCGGAACGGATCACGCCCAGATCGAACGCGGCATTGTGGGCGGCAAGGATATCCCCGCCGATGAAAGCCCCGATTTCAGGGAAGAGTTCGCCGAAGCGCGGAGCCCCGGCGACGTCCTCGGCTCGAATGCCGTGGATCCGGGTGTTGTGGTACTCGAAGTGGTCGTGGTTTTCCGGCGGCCGCATGAGCCAGGAGGCTTCCTCCACCACGACGCCGCCGCGGACCTTGCTCAGGCCGACCGAGCACGGAGAACCCCTGAAGCCGTTCGCAGTTTCAAAGTCGATCGCCGTAAAGTCCAATGCCACTGGTCAAGGTTACAGGTGGAAAGCGGCCCCAATGGCGCCGGTGACGGCCGCCCCCTGCCCCGGAGCGTCTTTCAGACCTCGTCCGCCGTCTCCTGCAGCTTGGTCAGGGCCTTCTTGGTTGTTCTTTGGGTCAGGACATGGATGACCGCCCCTACCGCGCCCCCGGCGAAGGCGAACAGCAGCACTCCAGGCAAGGAGTCCTCCAGATTGGTCGCATCCTTCGGCGCGGGCTTTCCGGTCGACTTGCTCCAGATGGCCTCGAGGGCTTTGTTCGCCGCAACTCCGGCGCCCATGCCCACCACCAGGCCAAGTAGTTTGATCAGGACGTTCATCTCGTTCCTCCGATTGTGGCCAGACGTGTGGTCCGCGGCTGGGAAATACGTCAACGCAGCCGCCTGGACACAAGATTATCAGCATGCTTATCTTCTCTTCCCCGATGCGGGCCGTGCCTGCGACGCCGTGCGCAGCACCGGTCGGACTTACCGACGTCTCATCAGTTTCGTCTCCCGGGGACCGGCGGGGTAGCCGCCGCGGCGGCTCGCCAGGATGATTGCGAGCGCTGCCGCCGTCGGGACGGCTGCGGCTAAGGGCACCCACAGCGCGCCGACAGTGGTCAGGGCCAGGGCGCCATATCCGGCGCCCACGGCGATGCCCAGTTGAATGGTCACCACGGTCAAGCCGTTCGCGGCGTCCTTGTGCTCTCCGCCGGCGCGAAGGATAGCTGCCTGGTTGTAGATGCCGATGGCCCCGAAGGCGGTTCCCCACACGGTCACCAGCACAAGCTCACCCACCCACGTGCCGCCAAGCAGCGGCAAGAGGCCGAAGGCCAGCACCAGCAGGGCGACCGCGGAAATCAGGGAGCGCCGCGGATGGGAATCGGCGGTGAGGCCGGCGATCCAGATCCCCACGAGGCTGGCAGCCCCCACCACGGACAACGAAATGCTCGTGAAGGCATCCGGCAGTCCGGAGACGTGGAGGAAAGGCGCTATGTAGGTGAAGAGCGTGAAGTGGCCCAAAAGCAAGAGTGGCCACGCTGTGGCCACGGCGATCACGCCGGGCAGCTTCAGGGCTCCGCGGAGGGTCGGCGTCGCATGGCCGTCCTCGTCGGGGGCTGCGGGGAGTACCCAAATGGCCAGCAAAGCGAGAACCGCGCCGACTCCGGCCAGGATCAGGAAAGAGGCGCGCCAGGTGAGGACCGAGCCCATGAGCGTGCCGATCGGAGCGCCGACGGCGAGCGCGATGCTGTTACCGCTGAAGACCATGGCCATTGCTCTTCCTACTGAGTGCGCCGGGACGATCCTGGCAACGTAGGGGGCCATGCTTGACCACAGCATCCCGTGGGCCACGCCTCCGAGGAGCCTCGCGGCAACTGCCAATCCCAGGCTCGGGCTCGACGCCAACAGGACATTGCTGAGTGCGAACGCGAGCACGGTGCCGATCAACAACGCCTTGCGGGGAACTCGTCCGCCGAGCAGCCTGGACAACGGAAGCGCCGTGAAGACGATAACTGCCGCATAGGCGGCAGTCAGGGAACCTACGGCCGATTCGTCTACTCCCAGGTCCCGGCTGATCTGGGGCAGCAGCCCGGACGGGAGGAGTTCCGTAGTCACCGCGGTGAAGCCTGCTGCCGCGAGGATCAGGAGACCGCCCCACGGGAACACCGGGGCTGACGCAGGAGCGGCCGTCGCCGCTGTTTCGGGTATAGCTACGTCGCGCATCAAAAAGTTCTTCCTCGTCATTCATGCTCAGTTAGCTGCGGACGCAGAAGTTCTCGTCATTTCTGCCCACGTCCACCACGCTACGCATGTCGGGCGAGTGGAGGCAGTGTCTGTCAGACACCCCCACCGGATGTGTCAAGGGCCCGACGGCGGTTGTCCCGTACCCTTGAAGGGTGACCCTTTCTGCGATGAACGACTTTGCCGTATCCGCTTTGGTGGGTGCAGGACCGGTGCAGCCGCATATGTCCGCGCTCCTGCCCGACTGGTTGAACCCCCAGATCTTCCTGGCCGACCCCGCCTTGGCGCCATGGGTAGTCCTTCTCGTGTGCGGCATCGTGTTCGCCGAGACGGGACTCCTGGTGGGCTTCTTCCTGCCCGGCGACTCGATGCTTTTCACCGCTGGGCTCCTCGTCGCCACGGATACCATCAAATTCAACATCTGGGCACTCGCGGCCCTCATCATCGTGTCCGCGATCCTCGGCAACCAGAGTGGCTACCTCATCGGTTCCAAAGCCGGACCGGCCATCTTCAACAAGCCTGATTCCAAGCTGTTCAAGCGGGAAAACGTCGAGAGTGCGCACGCCTTCTTCGAAAAGCACGGCGGCAAGGCCCTGATCCTGGCCCGCTTCGTGCCCATCATCCGCACCTTCGTCCCGGTGATTGTTGGCGTCGCGCAAATGGACAAGCGCAAGTTCTTCATTTTCAACGTCATCGGGGCGGTGCTCTGGGGCGGTGGCGTCACGCTGCTCGGCTACCTGCTCGGCGACAAAGTTCCGTGGGTCCGGGACAACCTCGACATCATCTTCGTGGTCATCGTCCTGATCTCGGTGGTCCCCGTGGCCGTGGAAGTCATCCGCGGCTTGCTGGCCAAGCGCAAGGCAACGAACGGCGGAGCAGAACCCGCCGAAGAATTGGTCGACGGACGCGAAGCCGGAAAGCACGGCGAGCGCTAGGCCCGCTGCTTCAACAGAAGAGGCACCCCGCACTTTGTCTGCGGGGTGCCTCTCTCGTTGATGCTGGCGCAAGTTCTAGCGAAGGGCGTCCACGATGGCCGGGAGCAGCGCCCTGAACGCCTTGCCACGGTGGCTGATGGCGTTCTTCTCCTCGGAACTCAGCTCCGCGCAACTGCGGTCCAGTCCCTGCGGCTGGAGCACGGGGTCGTAACCGAATCCACCCGCGCCGCGGGGCTCATGCAAGAGAGTGCCTTCCAACTGGCCGTACTCGACCACCTCGCGTGCCCCGCCGTCGACGGCGGCCGGTACAGCGAGTGCCGCCGCGCAGACGAACGCGGCTCCCCGGTGCGCGTCGGGGACGTCCGAGAGTTGCGCCAGCAAGAGCTGCAGGTTGGCGGCGTCGTCACCGTGCCGGCCGGACCAGCGTGCCGAGAAGATACCCGGAGCTCCACCCAGGACGTCCACGGCCAGCCCCGAGTCATCGGCAATCGCCACTATTCCCGTGGCTTCAGCCACGGCCCGTGCTTTGAGCAGGGAGTTCTCGGCAAACGTCACGCCGGTCTCGGCAACATCGGGAGCACCGGCCGCGGCCGCGTCAATCACTTGCGTATCGACGTCGAGTCCCGGAACCTGCCCCCTGAGGAGTTCCCTGAGTTCGCGCAGTTTTCCCTTGTTGTGCGTGGCGAGGACGAGCCGCGGCGCAGTTGCCCCGCTCACGGGGCCTCGGCCAGGGTCTCACGCTGGATGGCTGCCAACTCGCCCGTGCCGATAAGGGCAAGGTCCAGCAAGGCATTCAGTTCATCGCGGTCGAAGGGGGCTCCCTCGGCGGTGCCCTGGACTTCCACGAACTTGCCGGAGCCCGTGACCACCACGTTCATGTCGGTTTCGGCGCGCACGTCCTCGACATAGGGCAGGTCCAGCATCGGGATACCGTCGATGATTCCCACAGAAACGGCAGCGATGGTGTCGATCAGCGGCTGTGCGTTCTTGGCGATCATCTTGTTCTCGCGGGCGAAGCGGATCGCTTCGGCGAGCGCCACGTAGGCCCCGGTGATCGCGGCGGTGCGGGTGCCGCCGTCGGCCTGCAGGACATCGCAGTCCAGGACGATCGTGTTCTCGCCCAAGGCCTTGGTGTCGATGATGGAACGCAGCGAGCGGCCGATCAGACGCGAAATTTCGTGGGTGCGTCCGCCGATCCTGCCCTTGACGGACTCACGGTCGGAACGCGTGTTCGTGGCCCGCGGCAGCATGGCGTATTCGGCCGTGACCCAGCCGCGGCCTTCGCCCTTGAGCCAGCGCGGAACGCCCTCGGTCAGGGAAGCCGTGCACAGCACCCGGGTGTTGCCGAATTCGATCAGGGCCGAACCTTCGGCCTGCTTGGACCAACCGCGGGTGATGCTGATGGGACGGAGTTGATCGGGTGTGCGGCCGTCGGCACGGATGACGGGGACAGATGTGGCTTCGGAAGTCATACTGCAAGCTTAGCGATCCCCCGGCCTCCGCTGGACTGCGGGTTCAGACGGTGTAGTGGACTCCGGCAACCGCGACGGCGACATCGCCGGCGAACTCGGGCCGCGCCTCGGCCATGACCTTGGTCTGCGATGTCCAGACCGGGATGTGGGTCAACAGGAGGCGTCGGGCTCCGGCGGCTGTCGCTGCCTGGCCCGCGCGCTTGCCGGTCAAGTGCACATCCTTGATGTCGTCGTCGCGCCCTTCTTCGAAGGCGGCCTCGCAGAGGAAGAGATCGGCGTTGCGCGCCGCGTCCTCAAGGCCCTGGCACGAGTCGGTGTCCCCCGAGTACGTGAGGACCCTGCTGACCGCTTTGCCTTCTTTGTCCGGCTCGGTGACCTCGACGCGCAAGGCGTAGGCCTCTTCCACCGGGTGGTTCACGGCATACGGGGTCACGATGAAGGGTCCGAGCTGCACGGATTGCCGTTCGCTCCAGTTGCTGAAGTCGAATTCCTCGTGCATTCCGGGGTCCAGCTCAAGGCCGTAGGCGGTGGCCATGCGGTCGGCCGTCGCGGCGGGACCCCAGACTGGGATCCTGTCCCGTCCCCAACCGCCCGGCTTCCAGCGGACGGCTACGTGCAGTCCGCAGAGGTCCATGCAATGGTCCGGGTGCAGGTGGGTCAGGAAGATAGCGTCGATGTCTTCGAGGTCCGTGTACCGCTGGATGGCCCCGAGGGCACCGCTGCCGAGGTCCATGACGATCTTCCACTGGCGTTCACCGTCGTGCGCGGTCAGCAGATAGCACGACGCCGGAGAGCCGGGACCAGGGAAGGAACCCGTGCAGCCAACAATGGTCAGTTTCACTGGATGCGGCCTCCGCGGGCCGCGCCGAATTCGTTCACTGTGAAGGCTGCGGGGTCAACGAAATTGGACGTCCTCGCATGATGGCCGCCCGCGCGGGCGGCCTCCAACATTTCCGGGGTGATGCGGGCGAGGCTTCCGGTCGGGTACTGGGCGGCCACATGGTCCACGTGGCGCACGGACAGGACCTCCGGGCCGAGGAAACGGCGCGCCAGGGTCTCAAACTGGACGGCGTCGCCGGTGGCCATGAAGTCGTGCCGGGGCAAGCCGGCATCGGTCCGCTGGATCCCGTGGGTGGCCAAGGCGCGGTAAACGTCTTTGGCGGTCTCTTCGGCACTCGACACAAGAGTGACGTCGTCCCCCATGACGTAGGAGATCACGCCAGTAAGCAAGGGATAGTGCGTGCAGCCGAGCACCACGGTGTCCACGCCGGCTTCCCTGAGCGGTTCCAGGTATTCGTGGGCCGCGGCCAGCAGCTCGGGGCCGGTCGTAATGCCGGCCTCCACGAAACTCACGAATTCGGGGCAGGCTACCGAGGTGATGCTGAGGTCCGGGGCTGCGGCAAAGGTGTCCTCGTAAGCGCGGGAACCCACTGTGGCCGATGTCCCGATCACGCCGATCCTGCCGGATCTCGTCGCGGCCACCGCCCGGCGGACTGCGGGTTGGATGACCTCGATGACGGGAATCCCGTAGCGGGCCGTGTAGCGTTCGCGGGCATCGCGCAAGACGGCGGCCGAGGCTGAGTTGCAGGCGATGGTCAGGAGTTTCACGCCGGAGTCCACGAGCTCGTCCATGACGCCGAGGGCATTGGCCCGGACTTCGGCGATGGGGAGCGGCCCGTAGGGTCCGTTGGCTGTGTCTCCCACGTAGATGATCGACTCATGGGGCAATTGGTCGATGATGGACCGTGCCACGGTGAGTCCGCCGACTCCGGAATCGAAGACACCGATGGGGCGTGATCCCAGCAAGGGGTTGGGTGCTGTGCTGTTCAGTGTTTCCGGCGTGCGCTGGGATTCCAACGCCGCTGCGGCGCTCTCCCCATCCGATACCGCGTCCGATGCTGAGTTCATGATTCTTAGAGAATAAGCCAAGGCATGTGCTGCAGCGACGACATGTGGCGGGGGCCTCGTGTCTGTTTTGTCACACGGACGCCCACAAGCCCCACTCAGGGCTTCCGGTCCATCGAGGCCATCATGGCCTGGACCAACGATTCCTGGAGCCACGTGGTGAAGTTGTAGACGAGCGCCAGGTAGCTCTCCACGTCTTCGGCCTGGGACCAGTCCTGCATGGCATGGACATGGTCGGCATCCGCTTCGTCGCGGATATCGAGGCGCTCCGCCAGCACCAAACGAACATCGTTGAGGGCCATGGACCAGAGCTTCGCCTCCTCCGGGGTGAGGACGAGCTCGTTGCGGTCCAGGCCCATGGCAGCGGCTCGAAGGGCGCCGATTTTTCCTTCCCGCAGCGAGCGCTCGGTGAGCTGGCGGAACTCGAGGGACGCGGCGTCGTCATTCTTCATAACGTTCGGCAAGAGCCGCAAAAGGGCGCGATCGGACGGTTCCTTGACGTTCATATCCAGGCCGATCAAAGCCGTCAGGGGATCTTCGTTGCTGGACAGCTCCGGTTCCAGCATCGAAATGACATCATCCACGAGTCCGCGCAGGAGTTCGCGCTCGGCGGGCTCAAGATAGCCGGTGATGCCCTTGAGTCCGTACTTGAAAGCCTTAGCCACGTGCGCCGCCCTTGCGTCCCCGGCCGTCGCCGCTGCTGCTTGCCTTTTCAACCGTTGCCCACAGACCGTAGCCGTGCATGGCAACCGCGTGCTGCTCCACTTGTTCCTTGCCTCCGTGCGCCACGATGGAACGGCCCTTCTTGTGGACCTCGAGCATGAGTTTGTTGGATTTGGCCTCGGAATAGCCGAAGTAGCTCTGGAACACGTAGCTCACATAGCTCATGAGATTGACGGGGTCGTTCCAGACCACCAGGTTCCAAGGGATATCAGCAGCACTGAGGAGGTCGGTGGACGACTGCTCCGAGATGTCCGTCCGTTCTTCTCCCTTTAAGCCTGCGTCTGTCACTGTGCAGGTGGCTGCATAAATGCCGGGGGCGACGGTAGTGGTCATCTGTCCATTCTAATGGTGATGGATGGGCGAGCTAATGACGGGCCCACACCGCCGAGGGCCCCGCGTTGAGCGAAGCGAGACGTGGGAGGCGGTGGGTGGGCCCACACCGCCGAGGGCCCCGCGTTGAGCGAAGCGAGACGTGGGAGGCGGTGGGGACTAGAGTGAATTCGTGAGTAGATCCGTCGCCTGGGACCACCCCCGCACGTCGTTGTATACCGATCACTACGAGCTGACAATGCTGGAAGCCGCCCTCCATTCGGGCGCGGCGCACCGGCGCTCGGTCTTCGAGGCCTTCGCCCGCCGCCTGCCCGACGGCCGCCGCTACGGCATCGTCGCCGGCACCGGCCGGCTGCTTGAGGGAATCAAGGACTTCCGTTTCGGCGATGCCGAGCTCGCGTTCCTCGATCAGCACAAAGTCGTTGACAGGCAAACACTGGACTTCCTCGCCGACTACAGGTTTTCCGGCGACATCTGGGGCTATCCGGAGGGCGAGGCCTACTTCCCCGGCTCGCCCATCCTGATCGTCGAATCAACGTTCGCGGAAGCCTGCATCCTGGAAACGTACATCTTGTCCGTGCTCAACCATGACACCGCGATTGCTTCTGCTGCTTCCCGGATGACCAGCGCGGCCGGCAACCGGCCTTGCATCGAGATGGGCTCCCGGCGCACCCAGGAGGAGTCCGCGACGGCGGCAGCCCGCGCTGCGGTCATCGCCGGTTTCGGCAGCACCTCCAACCTTGAAGCCGGACGCCGTTACGGCATCAAGACCGTGGGCACGGCCGCCCACTCGTTCACTCTCCTGCATGACACCGAGCGCGAGGCCTTCGAAGCCCAGATCGCCGCCTTCGGACCGGAAACCACGCTCCTGGTGGACACGTACGATGTCGAGGTCGGGGTACGGACCGCGGTGGAACTCGCGGGTGACAAACTCGGGGCCGTCCGGCTGGACTCCGGAGACCTCGTGGCCCAAGCCCAATGGGTCCGCGAGCTGCTGGACAACCTCGGCAACATCAACACCCGGATCGTCGTCACCTCGGATCTCGATGAATACGCGATCGCGGCCCTGCAATCGGCCCCGGTGGATGTGTACGGCGTGGGCACCTCGCTGGTCACAGGATCGGGAGCGCCCACCGCCAGCATGGTCTACAAGCTCGTCAGCCGGACCAACGATGCCGGAGAATTCGTTCCCGTGGCCAAGGTAGCCAAGAACAAGGCCAGCGTGGGCGGCCGCAAATACGCCCTGCGCAAGCTCAACGAACTCGGCATCGCAACCCAGGAGATCGTAGGCATCGGACACCGCCCGGAAGACGATGGCAACGACCGTCAGTTGCTCCAGCAATTCATCAAGAACGGTGAGCTGCTCCCGGGATGGACCGGACACGAGGGCGTAGTCCGGGCACAGGAACGCCACGCTGCCACCATGGCCGAATTGCCTCCGGTTGTGCGCAGGCTGCAGCGCGGTGAGCCGGCAATCCCCACCGTCTATGAGGAGGACTGAATGTCCCGTGCCCTGATTATCGTGGACGTCCAGAACGATTTCTGCGAAGGCGGCTCCCTCGCCGTGGAAGGTGGCGCCGCCACGGCGGCTGCTATCAGCGAATACCTGGACGCGAACCATCAGCACTTCGACCACGTCGTGGCTACGCAGGACTGGCACGTGGACCCGGGCAGCCATTTTTCGGAAACTCCGGACTTCGTGGACAGTTGGCCGCCGCATTGCCGCGCCGGGAGCAAGGGCGCGGAGCTCCACCCGGATCTCGACGCCGAATACGTCCAGGCTTACTTCCGCAAGGGACAGTACACGGCCGCCTACTCGGGATTCGAAGGAGTCCTGGCGCCCGAAGACGAAGTGCCCATGGGCGAACTCGCGCCCGGTGCAGTCCCCTCCGTCGAGCTGGATGAGGACGCCCTCGGGCTCGATGACTGGCTGCAGAGCCACGGAGTGGAAGAAGTCGTCGTGGTGGGAATCGCGACCGACTACTGCGTCAGGGCCACCGCGCTGGACGCCGTGCAGGCGGGCTACTCGGTGACGGTGATCGGTGAACTCACCGCCGGAATCGCGGAAGATCTTGACGAGACCTACGCGGAACTGGAAGAAAACGGCGTCGAGCTGGGGCAGCGCTAAGGGCAGGAGCCCTGCCAAGCAGTTCTACTTCCGTCCGATGAACCAATCCTGGAGCTTGCGCAGCCGCGACTGCAGTTGCTCCTCGTTCGCCTGCGCGACTGCCGGTCCGCCACACACTTCGCGCAACTTGTTGTGGACGACGCCGTGCGGGGTGCCGGTACGGGCCGACCAGGCCGCGACGTTTTTTGCGAGCTCATTGCGCAGGTCCATCAGCATGCGGTGGTCCGGAACCGCGGGTGACGCAGCGGCAGCCAACGGAGACTGGCGTTTCTTCCTCGACTGCTGGTCATGCTGCCGCTGCCGAAGCAACGTTCCCACTTGTTCGGCGTCGAGCAGCCCGGGGATCCCGAGGAAATCAAGTTCGTCCTCGGAGCCGATATCGGCTCCCGTACCGAATTCGCCGCCGTCGAACAGCACCCTGTCAAAGGATGCCTGCGAATCGAGGGCCTCGAATTTGCCCTTCTCCAGGGAGTCCGAGGCCTTCTCTTCGCGGTTGGCCTCAGCCATCAGGCTCTCTTCGGGGTTGAAGAGGCCGTCCGGATCTTCCTTCTCCGGCCGGTCCAGCGCGTGGTCCCGCTCGGCTTCCATGGAGTTGGCCAAGGCCATGAGGGGTGGCACGGAGGGCAGGAAGACCGACGCCGTTTCCCCGCGTTTGCGGGCACGGACGAAGCGGCCCACGGCCTGGGCGAAGAACAGCGGCGTGGAGGTGGACGTCGCGTAGACGCCGACCGAAAGCCTGGGGACGTCGACGCCTTCGGACACCATGCGGACGGCCACCATCCAGCGCTTGTCGCTGGCGGTGAACTCCTCGATCTTGTGCGAAGCCTTGGAATCATCGGACAGGATCACGGTGGGCGACTGACCCGTGATCTTCTTGAGCTGACCGGCGTAGGCGCGGGCGTCGTCGTGATCCGTGGCAATCACCAGACCGCCGGCGTCGGGCACGGTGCGCCGCACTTCACTGAGGCGCTTGTCAGCGGCAGCAAGCACGGCGGGGATCCATTCGCCGCTGGGGTTCAGCGCGGTCCGCCACGCCTGGGAGGTGATGTCCTTGGTCACGGCGGCCTCGCCGAGGGAAGCCGCCATTTCGTCTCCCCCGCTGGTGCGCCATCGCATCTGGCCCGAATACGCCATGAACAGCACGGGACGGACGACGTGGTCCCTCAAGGCATTGCCGTAACCGTAGGTGTAGTCCGCTTTCGAGCGGCGGATGCCGTCACGGTCTTCGGCGTATTCCACGAAGGGGATGGGTGAGGTGTCGGAACGGAAAGGCGTTCCTGTGAGGGCCAGGCGCCGCGCCGCTGGATCGAATGCTTCGCGCAATCCGTCGCCCCAGGACAACGCTTCGCCACCGTGGTGGATTTCGTCGAGGATGACCAGGGTGCGGGCTGCCTCGGTCTTGGCCCGGTGGAGCATGGGCTTGCTGGCCACCTGCGCATAGGTCACTGCGACGCCGACGAAGCCCCTGCCGTGCTGGCCGTCCGCATTCTTGAAGTTCGGATCGATGGCAATGCCCACCCTGGCGGCGGCGTCCGCCCACTGCCGTTTCAGGTGGTCGGTAGGGGCGACGATCGTCACGCGGTTCACGGTTCCGCTGTCAAGGAGCATGGACGCAATCCGCAGGGCGAAGGTGGTCTTACCCGCGCCCGGCGTTGCCACGGCGAGGAAATCGCGCGGGCTCGCGTTCAAGTACAGGTCCAGCGCTTCCTGCTGCCAGGCGCGCAGCTTCGGGGCGGTTCCCCAGGCTGCGCGTTCCGGATAGGCCGGAGGCAGCGCCGGGCCGCCGAAGAGTGTTTCAGTCACGCGGATTCCCCCCGACCAGCAACGATTCCAAGCAAGGCCGCTGCAGCCAGCGAAACCCAAATAACCACAAAAAACACCAATCTGTTCCGGATGCGCCGAATCACGCAGGGCAGCACACAGGCAGGGGAAAGCGTTCCCCCGCCTACTACCAGGAAATACCCGACTACTGGGGCTTACTCGCTACTTGGAGCCGCCCGAGCCGCCTTTGTCTCCGCCGTCGTTACCCGGGCGAAGTCCTTCATAGATTTCTTTGCACTCGGGGCAGACCGGGAACTTCTGCGGGTCCCGGCCAGGGGTCCACACTTTACCGCACAGCGCAATCACGGGTTCGCCCGTCAGGGCGGACTCCATGATCTTTTCCTTGCGGACATAGTGCGAGAAACGCTCCCGGTCACCGGGTTCCACTTCTTGGCGCAATTCCTCGCGCTCAATGGTTGCAGTGGAAGTTCCGGCTCCGGAAAGCTCGCGCATGGGATCGTTTTCGAATGGGTCCGGAGGCAGCGTCGTCATGCCATCCATCTTAGCCGCTGCAGCTTCGCGATCAGATGCACCGTGTCAGATGCTCTGCCATTTCGGCTTGTTGTCATAGGTGTGGCGATAGTAGTCGGCGAGCTTGAGCGAGGACGCCGCAGCCTCATCGATCAAGATGGTGGCGTGCTGGTGCATCTGCAGCACTGATGCCGCGCAAATGGCCGCAACCGGCCCCTCGACGAAGTCCCTGACGGCCTGGGCTTTCTGGGCACCCGTAGCGATCAGGACCACGTGCCGGGCATCCATGATGGTTCCCAAACCCTGCGTGACCACGTGGTGGGGAACATCGTCGATGCTCTTGAAGAACCGTGCGTTGTCCTTGCGGGTCTGCTCGATCAGCGTCTTGATCCGGGTCCGCGAAGCGAGCGATGAGCCGGGCTCGTTGAATCCAATATGGCCGTCGGTGCCCACGCCGAGGATCTGCAAGTCAACGCCGCCGAGTTCGCGCATGGAGTCCTCGTACGCTTGGCAGGCCGCGGGAAGGTCGGCCGCGGTACCGTCCGGGCTGTGGACGTTGGAGGGGTCGATGTTGACGCGGTCCGTGAATTCACGGCGGATGACTTCACGGTACGACTCCGGATGGCCAGGCTCGAGCCCCACGTATTCGTCAAGGGCGAAGGCGTGTGCCTGGCTGAAGTCGAGGCCCCTTTCCTGATGGCGGCGCGCCAATTCGTCGTAGACAGGGAGCGGAGAGGACCCTGTGGCCAGGCCCAGGACGGCATTCGGCTTTCGGAGGAGCAGCGCCTCGATGGCATCCGCGGCAAGCGCCCCGATCTGCTTGCTTCCCGGAAGGATGACAACTTCCATCGTCCACGACCTTTCTAGCTGTGTTTCCCGGATCGACTGGTTCAAACTCGAGGTTATCCCATGTCCCATAACTTGTCATTGTCGTTCATGGAATCAACGGTTGACGCTCAATTGCGCGAAGAGCTCCGGCCCGCGCCGGTCAAGCCATCGGCCGCCGATCCGGACACCCGCAACGAACAATGCCGCTCCGAGAACCGTACCAATTGCCAGATTGATCCATCCCCACAGTGGATCGCCCGTGACCGACTGGACAATCACCAGGACAAGCTCCGGAAGGACGAGGAGGAACAAGACTGCCATTCCCCCGAACTGGACCGCCAGTGTCTGGGCAACGTTTCCCGGCGGCTTCTTGAACGGGCTGTCACCGGGCAACGGCACGGTGGACGTGTACCGTGCCGACACGATGGAGGCCAGGCCCAGTCCGGTGAACAGCACACCGAGGGAAAGACCCAGGACACCGGGCAACCAGCCCCAGTCGCCGGTCAGGAAAAAGGGCCCGACGGCGAAGATCAACACCACCGGGAGGGCGAATGCCAGGCAGGCCAAGGCCCGGCCGAGCCGGTCGTGAATGCCGCGGACCCCGGTGGCCAGATGCAAGGCAAAGGCGGTGTTGTCGTAGGAGACATCCGCGGAAATAGACCATGCGAGGACAAAGGCGGCCATGGGTCCCAGAATCACCAGCATGGAGTAGCTTCCGGACTGCGCTGACTGGAACAGGAAAATCACGGGCAACAACGGGACCACCATCAGCGAAGCTGCGTAGCGCGGATCGCGGACCCAGTAGCTGAGGGAGCGTGCGGCAATGGCACCGGTGGGAGTTGCCGGCAGCAGTCCGAACAAGCCAAGTTTGCCGCCGCGTTTCCTTGATCCACCCGAATATGGCGGAGTGACCAGCGCCCGCTTGAGCAACGCATTCCAGGCGGCAAACAACACGAGGAGAGTGGCGAGGCCGATCAATGCCTTCGAGCCGGCGGCGGCAATATCTCCGGACGCCAGATCCCCGCCAAGCGACCAGGAAGCTCCGAGTGGAGTCCAGGAGACCGTCCGGGCAAGTTCCGGGAGATAGCCCGTGGAACCGGATACTCCCCTGAAGACGCCGGCTACGATCGGTCCCATCAGCACGAGTGGAACAAAGACCACAATGCTGCTCACGTCTTTGAAACGGCGGGAGGCCGCGAGGCTTGCAGTCGCCGTCGTGATGACTTTCGACAGGACCACGCAGCTCAGCACGCCCAGCACGGCACCCAGCAGGGCGCCGAGCGCCGCCGGCACGCTGCGCCACCATGTGGCCGCAGTGAACAAGGCCACAATCGTCGTGGACAAGCCCGGCAATCCGATGAATCCGGCGAGGGTAAGCCCGGCCAGCAGCTGGCGCATGGGAATCGCCGACGTCGTGAAGCGGGAAGGGTCAAGCGTCATGTCGGCGGCCGAGGCCATCAGGGGAACGATTGCCCAGGCAAGGATCGCGGCGGCGCCACCGAGGACGACGGCGGTGTGGGCCGTCTCGGCGTCGGCCCACCGCAGGGCGACGAGCGTCACCACGAGGGTCGCGACGACCCCCAGCGCATAGAGCCCTCCGATCGCGATTCCCACAAGCTGGCCGGGGCTGCGCCGAAAGCCGTTCAGCAGGAGCCGCCACTTCAGGCTCAGAAGGTGCGCAACCATTCCAGGCCCCCCGTCTGGTTTCCGCCGCCCACGAGCTGCACAAAGCGGTCCTCGAGCGTGGCGCCATCGCGGACCTCGTCGACGGTACCGGCGGCGAGGACCCTGCCGGCAGCCACGACGGCTACGTGGTCGCACATGCGCTGCACAAGGTCCATGACGTGGCTCGAGACGATGACCGTCCCTCCCGAGGCCACATAGTTGTCAAGAATTCCCCTGATATTGGCTGCCGAGACGGGATCCACGGACTCAAAGGGCTCGTCCAGCACCAGCAGCCTGGGCGCATGGATGAGCGCCGACGCGAGGGCAATCTTCTTCGTCATGCCGGCGGAGTAGTCCACCACGAGGGTGCCGGCGTCGGCGCTGAGATCCAGGGCGGCCATCAACTCTCCCACCCTTTGGGCAACGACGTCCCTGTCCATGCCGCGGAGCAAGCCGGCGTAGGTAACAAGCTGCTCACCCGTCAAGCGGTCGAAGAGGCGGACGCCGTCGGGCAGTATCCCCATCAGCTTCTTGGCTTCGAGCGGCTTCGTCCACACATCCACGCCGTGGATGTAGGCCGTCCCGAAATCCGGCCGCAAGAGGCCGGTGGCCATGGACAACGTGGTGGTCTTGCCCGCCCCATTGGGACCAACGACGCCGTAGAAGGAGCCGGCCGGGACGTCCAGGCTGATGCCGTCGACGGCGATTTTGCCGCCGAAGCGTTTCGCCAGTCCGCGCAGGGCCAAGGCGGGCACCGGGGATGTGGGAGGGGAACCGGGAAGCTGGACAGTCATGCAGTCAGCCTAGCCCCGGGGGCCGTGCCAGGGGTCGTCCCGGAGGGGGAACTACGGGGCGCCTTTACGGATCCGCCTCATCCCAAAGGACTAGCTCCTAGAAGCTGTGCCGTGGAACCGCGCGCTGATACTGCGGCGCCCAATCCAAGGGGAAGCCGAGTTCAAATGCCGCGCGGAGCCACCAGTGCGGATCGCGGAGGGCTGCCCGTGCCATGAATACACCGTCGGCTTGGCCCGTAGCTACAGTGTGTTCGGCCTGTCCTGAGGATGTCAGGAATCCGACGGCTCCGGTGGGAACTCCCGCTTCGCGCCGGATCTGTTCGGAGAATCCCGTCTGGTATCCCGGGCCGGCCTTGATCCGCTGGTGGGCCACCGCACCCCCGCTGGAGACGTCCACCAAGTCCACGCCGCGCTCGGCCGCGGCCCTCGCGAGACGCACCGAGGCGTCAATGTCGATGCCGCCCTCGGCCCAATCACTGGCGGAAATCCGCAGCAGCAACGGCATCGAATCCGGAATGACCGCACGGACGGCGTCAACGACCTCAAGCATCAAGCGGTTTCGTGCCGCCTCGCTGCCTCCCCAGGAATCCTCGCGCTTATTGATGAGCGGGCTTTGGAATTGGTGCAGGAGGTAGCCATGCGCGCCGTGGATCTCCACCGTGTCGAACCCGGCGTCCACAGCCCGTCCGGCCGCCGCGGCGAAATCCGAAATCACGGCGTGGATGTCCGCCTCGCTCATGGCGCGAGGAGCTGCAAGCCCGGCGAAGGCCTCGACTCCGGGGCCGCGGGTAACCCACCCGCCGTCGGACTCCGCTACGGATCCGCTCTCTTCCGCGAAAGGCCAATAGGTGGAAGCCTTGCGGCCGGCGTGCGCCAGTTGGACGCCGATCTTGCCGCCCACCGCACTGTTGCGGTGGACGAAGTCCACAATCCGCTCCCAGGCGTCCGCTTGCTCGTCCGTGTACAGTCCGGCGTCCCGCGGGCTGATCCGCCCCTCCGGGCTGACGGCCGACGCCTCGGTGAGGATGAGCGCCGCGCCGCCCGTGGCAAACGCTCCAAGATGCACCAGGTGCCAATCGTTCGGCACGCCGCCCCCGCCGTCGGGCGAGCAGCTGTATTGGCACATCGGGGAAACCCAGCCGCGATGCGGCAACGTCAAGGAGCGCAATTGAAGCGGACTGAACAACGCCGGCTGCGTCATTAGAAGAGGACCCGCGCCAGACCTTGCCGGGCCTTGGCAACGCGTTGGTCCGCAATACCGACGACGTCGAACAGCTCCAGCAGGCGCACACGAGCCGTCTCGCGCTCGGGCCCGAAGTTGCGGCCAATGAATGCGATGATGCGGTTGAACGCGTCCTCGATGTGTCCGCCCGAGATGTCGAGGTCGGCCACCGTGAGCTGTACTTCGATATCGTCCGGCTCCTCCGCCGCACGCTGACGCATGGCTTCGGCATCCGTTGCCGTCAGGAGCTCAATCCTGCCCATGAGTTCCACCTGGGCAAGTCCGGCCTTCGCCTCGGCGTCAGCCGGTTTCTCGGCCAGCGCCTGGCGGTAGGCACTGGCGGCGGCGGCGTAATCCCCCGCTTCAATGGCGTCGAAGGCTGCCTGGTGCAGCGGCGGCAAAGGAGGGGCCTCCGCAGCAGCGGGGCCAGCGCCGATGCTGCCCGTTACGCCGTTGGCTTCGGCCACCTTGAGGAGTTCATCGATGAGGGCACGGATTTCCTGGTCCGACGCGGGCCCCTCGAAGAGCGGCACGGGCTGGCCCTTCAGGACCGCGACGGCGGTGGGGACAGCCTGGACCTGAAATGCCTGCGCAAGCTGCGGGAACGCGTCCACGTCCGCCGCGGCCAGCACCACTTTGCCGGCGTAGCTTTCGACGACGCCTTCGAGGCTATGAAGGAGGGTCGAGGCCTCCAAGGAGCGATTGGACCACAAGAGGAAAAGGACGGGAATCTGCGCGGAGAGCTGGACGAGGTCCTGGAAATTGGCCTCGGTGGCATCTACGCGAAGGGGCTGGCCGCTTCCCGGGCTTCCGCCGGAGGCAGCCGGGGCACCGCTCGGTGCCGCCGGCGCAGGGCGCCGCAATGCAGAGAGGTCGACGGCGCCGCGCAGGTTGAGCTGGCTGGCAGCGGCTGGAGAGACGGGACGGGATCCTGGCGAACTCATACCGTCCACTCTAGCCGCTGCGCCGACAGCATTTGCCTACTGGAAGCTGGCTCCCACCAGGCCGCGGACCGCGGCGACGAGCTTCATGGGAGCGGTCGAGCCTGCCGGCGGAATGTAAACGGCTACCGACTCCGAGAAGGTCTGCACAAGGCCGACTTTCGTCGAATCCCCGCCCGCGAGCACTGCCGCGGCTTTGTCCACGGTCAGCGTGTCTCCATCCGACTTGGGTTTGCTGGTGAAATCGAAGTTCAGCTTTCCCACCACCACGGCGCCGCCGTCGGAGGTGCGGAACACTGCCGTATCCGTCGGAGAGGGCGTGTGCGTGAAGGTGAAATTGCCGTTGGTACCGGACTTGACCGTGCTCGCCTGGTAGTCAAGGACATCGGCTATGTAGGGCGAGTTGGTGCCTTCCACGAGCTTGTCCTTGAATGCCGAATCGGCCTTGGTCAAGCGATCGCCCAGGGCTGCCATCGCCTCGGTCCCGCTGTACTGCAGCCCGGACTTGTCTCCGGCCGCCAACTGCGCGGTTCCGCCCAAGGGGATCGCCGGGAAGGACGTTCCCGGCTGAAGCGGGGAAGTGCTCTTCAGCTTGTAGTTCTCCCGCGGCGAGGCCTGCACGAGGGTCAGGACCTGGGGAACCACGTTGCCATCGCCCTGGGTCAGGGCGATCACAGTGCGGGGCCAGGTTCGCTGGTTGGAGATGACGCTGCCCAGCAACTTGCTGGACCGGACGGGCATCCGCGCCTCGTGAGTAGCAACCTGGGACCGTATTTTATAGTTCTGCGTGCGCACCTGCAGTTCCGCGCCGTCAACCCTGGGAGCAAGTTTGGAGGCATCGCGTGCGGCATCTCCGGCCGCCACGGCGCCGGCGACCTGGTCCAGGACGCGCTTGAGCTGCGCGTCCACCAAGACGGGGACGTTCTGCGCTCCGGCGGTCCCCGCGGGGCTCGCCGTCGCGGATCCGGAGCCCGGCGCCGCGGATCCGGAGGGAGAAGGAGTCTCGGCCGCTTGGGCACCTGCCGCGGTGCCACCGACGAGGGCCGTCACAACAGCTGCGGCTACAAGCCAAATACGAAGTGCGGGACCCGCGGCTGTGCCTTTGTTGGTGTCCTGGGCAGGTCCGTCCCCGGCAGGTGTGTCCTCGCCCAGGGGGTCCTTGTCGGTTTCATCGGCGGTGCCTTTGCTGGCGGTCTCCGGGGAGTTTCCGGTGGTTACGCCGCCCCGCGGACCGTTGGGGCGGCCGCCCCGGCCCTTGGTGAACTTGCTGACGAACGGCAACGCCGCACCCGCGACAATGAGGATCGCGCCAATGACGATGAGCGGTACGGCCCACGGCATGGTGGCATCATTGGCGAATGTAATGGAGACCGACGACGGCGCCGGCTTGGTTCCGTCGCTCGCCAGAAGGAGGGACCAGTTGCCGCTCGCGGGAGGGGTGAAGGTGTACTCCAGCTGTCCGTCGGCGTTCTCCGTTTGGACCCACAAGTCCGATCCGGCAGGAGAGGGGGCGTTTGCTTCGCCGTCGGTGCCTGCAAGCTGGAGGGACTTGCCGTCCTCGGAGACGCCGTTGATGGTGTTGTGGGCGGTCTTGCCGACCCACGCATCGACGTCATCCGGACGTCCCACAGCCAACACGAACTTGCCGTCGCCCTTGACGCTGATCTGTCTCGGACCGCCCTTGTGGGTCAACACGTCTTGGGTGATCACCGTCAGCGGAGCGGCTTTGGAGTCGCCAGGGGCGGACGCGGTTACGGTCTCGGCCGGGGCCCAAAAGGTCAGCTGGCCAATGCCGGCCAACAGTGTCAGCAGGCCAAGCAGCACCAGCGAAACTGCAGTCTTCAATCGCACAGGAATACCAATCATCAGCGGTCGTTGAACTTCAAGGGTAACGGTTTTGTTACCAAGGAGTCAGTTCGGGGTCCTCCCAGAGGGCTTCCCGCCGGAGGGCTTACCCTCTAGAATTCGGCAATTCCGGCCTGCTGATAGTGTGGCGAACAACATGACATCGGGCACCCCTCGAGCCTGACCGCGGAACGAAAAGGCAGCTGAAACACGTGAAAGAGCGCAAGGATCCCACACCCGCCGAACAAGGGCCCGGCAGCAGCCCGGGTGGCTTGGATGATGGGTCTGCCCAAGACGGCAGGGATCACGGCGAGGGCCTGATGGCGTCCTTCGTGCGCCGCCTCCGCCAGCCCATTCCCGGCGCCCAACCGCGGGTCCGTTTCGAAATGCCTCCCGAACTTGAGCACGATGCAACCGCCGAACCCGCCTTGGATGAATCCGACGGCCCGCGCTTCGGTTCCCCCGGCCCGAGAATGTCCGCGCAACACCCGCTGTATGTCGGCTTCATGGGCACGGCCGGCGTCGGCGTCGCCCTCATGCTGTACTACATCGGCACCAACACCGCCCAACTGCTGTTGTGGATCGTGACGGCCTTGTTCATTGCCTTGGGACTTGACCCTGTGGTCCGCGGGCTCGAAGAGCGCAAGGTGCCGCGCCCGGCCGGCGTCGTCATCGCCGTCGGGGTCCTCGTTGCCGGAGTGGCGGCGTTTTTCGCCACCCTGATCCCCACCATCGTGGAACAGGTCTCACAGATCGTCCGGCAGGCTCCGGACTGGATCCGGGGCTTCGTGGATTCGGATTTCTTCCGCTCCCTGGACAGCCAATTCGGCGTCCGCGACAAGATCAGCCAGGAACTCGACAAGTTCGTCAAGAACCCGGACGCCATGGGCGGTATCTTCGGCGGCGTCGTCGGCTTCGGATCCACGGTGGCCAACGGGGTCTTCGGGACGCTGATCGTCCTGGTCCTCAGCCTCTACTTCCTCGGTGCCCTGCCTGCCATGAAGAGATGGGGATACAGGCTCGCACCACGGTCGCGCAGGCCCCGGGTGGAAGCGCTATCCGAAGAAATCACGCGCTCGGTGGGCAACTACGTGATCGGCCAGGTCTGTGTTGCCTTGCTCAACGCGCTGTTTGCGTTCATCGTCATGAGCATCCTGGGCATTCCGTTCAGCGTCCTGTTGGCGTTCGTGGTTGCCCTGCTTGCCTTCATCCCCTTGGTAGGCGGGCTGATTGCCGCTGTGGTGGTCATCCTGGTAGCTTTGACCGCCGGCTGGCAGACCGCCGTGATCTACGCCATCTGCTACTTCGCCTATCTGCAGTTCGAGGCCTACTTCATCTCTCCGCGCATCATGCAGAAGGCAGTTGCCGTCCCGGGTGCTGTCGCCGTGATCTCGGTGATCGCGGGCGGCAGCCTGCTGGGCGTGCTCGGTGCATTGATCGCCATCCCGACGGCCGCAGCCATCATGCTGCTGATCAAGGAAGTCTTCATCGTCCGCCAGGACCGCCACTGAGCGGTGGCTGTTAAACCGTAGCCATTAGGCCGTGGCCACTGGGCCTGCCCACTGGCGAGGCAAGCCATGGGGACCCGCACCGGCTTCCGTCACGTCGTCCACAATCTCGTCCAAAACCCGGGCAGCGTACTTCTCGCCGACCCACAAGTGCTTGGCGCCGTCGATCCCCACCACCCGGGCCTGGGGCACCAAACTGAATCGTTCCGCGGCCTCGGCGGGCTGAAGATAGTCGTCGTGTTCCGGAACCAGGACCGTCAGCGGCTTTCCCGAAGCAGCCCATTCCTTCAAATGCACGTCCGTTGCACGGTGCAGCGGCGGAGACAGCAGGACGGCGCCCTCCACTTGGGAAGCCACCGGTTCCACCGCACCGTACATCAAGGCCAGCTCGGTGCCGAAGGACCAGCCCACCAACCAGCGGTTCGGAAGCCCGCGCACCACAGCGAAGCGAACAGCAGCCTCGACGTCGTACCGCTCGCCGATGCCCTCGTCGAAGTGCCCCTGGCTGGTACCCCGGGGCGAATGCGTTCCCCGCGTGTTGAAGCGCAGAACCGCGACGCCGGCCAGCGCCGGAAGCCGATAGGACGCCTTCCGGTAAACGTGCGAATCCATGAATCCGCCGTGCGTTGGCAGGGGGTGCAGCGCAATAAGGGTCGCCGAGATCTCGCCGGATTCCGGCAGCGCCAGCTCACCCACAAGCAACTTGCCGTCTTCGGTGCGGAATTCCACGTTTTCGCGGTGCGCCGGCAAAACGGTGGATGCCCTGATGTCCGTGGCAGACTCCGGCTGGCTGAAAACGAGGGAAGCGGGATCGAAACTCATGCTTCCAAGCTTAAGCGCTCAGCGGTATCTGTAGGTCCGGCCGGTCCAGCAGTTGTTGTGCCAGTGGCGGCGCTCCGCCAGCCCTGCGGCGTCGCCGAAGAGGTGCGTCTCGGACCACACCACCAGGTGGGCGATGCCAGGCATGATGGCCATCGAACAGCCGGGACATATATACGTCTTCTCGGCATTGCGTGCGGTCATGGTCCGGACCATCCAGTCGCCGTCGGGGGCGCTTTCCCTGCGGGCAATGCCCGAGCGGGCACGTTCCAGGTCCAGTTCCGGCGACTCGCCTGTCCGTTTCCAGCTTGCCTTGGCTGATTCGGTGCGTCGGGGGCGGTTGGAGCGGGGCATGACTCCATTCTGCCCCAGTCGCTAGTTGCGCGGGGCAGGGGATGCGGCAGAGGAAGTAAAGTGGAGCGGGTGCGACTCGTCATAGCCCGTTGTTCCGTAGATTACGTTGGCCGCCTCAAGGCCCACCTCCCCCTTGCCACCCGGCTTTTGCTCGTCAAATCCGATGGTTCGGTGCTGGTCCACTCCGACGGCGGCTCCTACAAGCCGCTGAACTGGATGAGCCCGCCCGCAACCCTCCGGGTGACGACGCCGGAAGAGACCGAGGTGGAAGAAGGCGTGGTGGAGCAGTGGACCGTGCAGTCGGCCAAGACCGATGACCGGCTCATCATCAACATCTACGAGCAACTCCATGACACGTCCCACGACCTCGGAACGGACCCCGGGCTCATCAAGGACGGCGTCGAGGCCGACCTTCAGCGACTGCTCGCCGAGCAGATCGAAACACTTGGTGCCGGCTATTCGCTCATCCGGCGCGAGTACTTCACTGCCATCGGTCCGGTGGACATCCTCGCCCGCGACGGCGACGGCAGGACGGTCGCCGTCGAACTCAAACGGCGCGGCGACATCGACGGCGTCGAGCAGCTCACGCGGTACCTCGAACTTCTCAATCGCGATCCGCTGCTGGCCCCGGTGCGGGGCATTTTCGCCGCCCAGCAGATCAAGCCGCAGGCGAAGGTCCTTGCCAACGACCGCGGAATCGACTGCGTCACCCTGGACTATGACGCGATGCGGGGCGTGGACGACAGCGAGTCCCGTTTGTTCTAGCGGTCCCGGCCTTCATCCCGGTTAAACCGGGCCAGGCGCGGTCCCCGGCAACTAGAATCAAAACATGACTGTCCCAGACCGGCCTGTATCTTCTTCTGCGCCTGCGCGCCACCTGATCACCGGAACCATCGTCAGCGACGGTGCGGTGATCGAAGATGGCCTGGTGGCGGTGGAAGACGACCGCATCGCCTTCGCCGGGCCGGCCGCCGAATTCCACGAAGCAGCCTTCGAGGGGTTCGAGGAAACTCCCCGGACCGATTTCCCCGCTGAACGGTATATCGTTCCCGGGTTCGTGGATGTGCACTGCCATGGCGGCAATGGAGGCGACTTCCCCGGGGCTGATGAATCGTCGGCGCGCAAGGCCATCGATTTCCTGCACCGCTCCGGAACCACCACGCTCCTCGCCAGCATGGTCACGGCGCCCCGGGAGGACCTGCTCCGCGGCATCGAGCTTTTCGTGCGCCTGGCCGATGAAGGACTCGTAGCGGGAATCCACCTTGAGGGGCCCTTCCTCTCGCACGCGCGATGCGGTGCCCAGAACCCTGCTTATTTGCTGGAACCGGACCTGGACCTCATGACGGAGCTCGTTGAAGCCGCTGCAGGCAAGCTCGCAACCATGACCTATGCCCCAGAGCTTCCGGGCGCCGCGGCACTCGTGGACCTGATGACGTTCCACGGAGTAACGCCGTCCCTTGGCCACACGGATTGCGACGACGCGACGGCGGCAGCCTCCCTCACTGCGGCGCGCGAGGGCCTGGAATCCGCCGGTTTCGACGGCGTCAGCTCTCTGCCCACCGTCACGCACTTGTTCAACGGCATGCCTCCCATGCACCACCGCTCCCCCGGCCCCGTGGCCGCCTCCCTTCGCACGGCCCAGGAAGGCAAGGCCGTGGTGGAACTGATTGCGGACGGCACGCACCTGGACCCAAGCACGGTCGCAACCGTCTTTCAGCTGGTAGGCGCAGCAAACGTTGTCCTCGTGACTGATTCGATGGCGGCGGCGGGACTCTCCGACGGAAACTACATGCTTGGCCCCTCCCCCGTGACCGTGACGGACGGCGTCGCTACCTTGGATGCCACGGGATCCATCGCGGGTGGCACCGCCACCATGCTCGACGTCGTCAGGCGCACGGTTGCGGCCGGCGTCGGGCTCGCCGACGCGGTTGCCTCGGCGACGGCGGTTCCCGCCGCGGTCCTGGGGCTCTCCGATGAACTTGGCGGCCTTCGCAGGGGCTTGCGGGCCGATCTCGTCGTCGTGGACAAGGAGCTTCAACTCGCTGGCGTATTGCGCAATGGTGATTGGCTCGCCTAGGCCGAATTTGCGTGCTCCTTATGGCGGATCCCGTGGCTGGCGCGCTTTCTTCCGTTACCTTCTTTTTACTTAAAATTTGTCGGAATTCCCCAGCAGACCGTTGACCTCCAGTATCGGCCATGAAAGTGTTGTAGCAGTCTTTGTGTAGGTGTGATTCATGCTCGCAAGACGTGTTGCGAGCGTGAAGCTCCTGCGAAGCCAACCAGGCCTTGCTTGGACGGAATACCAGGTCTTCTCGCGGAGTAACCAAGGCCGGCACGCGGTGTGCCGGACTTAATAGTTCCACAATGAGGAGAAACAAAAATGGCACTGGGCACCGTCAAGTGGTTCAACGCTGAAAAGGGCTTCGGCTTCATTACCCCGGACGACGCTGAAGGCGACGTCTTTGTCCACTACTCCGAGATCCAGACCGGCGGATTCCGCACCCTCGACGAGAACCAGCGTGTTCAGTTCGAGATCGGTCAGGGCGCAAAGGGCCCGCAGGCCACCGGCGTAACCGCCGTCTAGTTTGACTGCTTGAATTCTGCTTGGCAGGTTCAGGGAAGGGGTTCCGCACAGGCTGCGGGACCCCTTTTCCTTTTCAGGCGACCAGGGTGCGGAGAAGCCTGGCAGTTTGGCGAACGGATAGCCCCGGCAAATATGCGCGGCTTAGCGCGGCGCCGATCGCGGGAATCTCCAGGCTGTCCTGATAGTACATATACAAAGTCCTGTACTCCGGCTGGAACCTCGATTTGAAGCGGGCCAATGAGCGGAATCCGTAAACAGGTTCCAGGGTCCTGCCCACGAGGTCGAGAATGCCCGCCAGGCCGGCTTCCCCGCTGGAGAATTCCTCGGTCTCGCCGGCAAGAGGAGAGCCCGACAAAGAAATGACCTCCACTCCCTGCCGCAACTCGTGCACTGCCGAGGCAATCATGAATTCCATGAGGCCAGGAAAGGCATCGCTTCGCCGACGCATGAAATCCAAGGTCCAGCTGATCACCCGCCCGTCACGAAACACCGGCAGCCAACTGGTGACCCCATAGACAAACCCTTTGCGGTCGACGGCGATGCAGCACAGCACTTCATCGTCCATCAGCTCGTCGAGGGAACCCAAGGTAAAGCCCATTTCGGGTACCTTTTTCCTGGCGGCCCACTCTTCCGACACTTCGCCGAGTTGGGAGCGTACGTGTTGCGGAAACTCCGAATAGCGCCCCCACCGGGCTTCAACGCCGGCCTTTAGCGCGCGGTTCTTTGCTGTACGGACGTTTTGCCACGCTTTGCCCGTGAACTCAAGGTCACGGATGGAGAGCCGGGTTTCCTGGGCGACCGCAATTCGGCGAAATCCCGCGGATTGCAGCATCGGCCACAATTCCTCGGTGCAGGAATAGAGGCACGGCACCAATGCATGGTGCGCACAGTAGTCCAGGAACCCCTCGGTCGCGGCAGGGGCTTGTGCGGGATCACCGAACGGTCCGGCAAGGGTCAGTGCCACGTTTCCGTGCTGCTGGTAGGCAATTCCAGCGTCCATTCCGGGAGTGAACCAGAACTTGTTCGGCTCCCATAGCGCCATCCACGAAAGCGACTCCCCGCCGCGTTTGACCAAAGCCTTGGCCGCCAGGCGGGCCGGATCGTCGCCGCCGGGCCCGTGCTGCCGTTTCAGGAGCAGCGTCCACACCGCTGCCATGGCCACGAGCCAGAAGATGATCCCGGACCACGCGAACAATATCGACTCGGCGGCGCTACGTTCCGCGAACACTCGACCGAAGGCCGTGGGTATGGGCAAGGGAAGATACTGCCGGGCGAGTTCCGCAATGAGGCCGAGGATGCCGCCGTCGTGCGCCATACCGCCCGAGCCGAGCCAGGCCCCGGTGTAGCCACTCGCCAAGATGAGCCACGTACCGCCAACCAGCCACGCCATTTTCCGGCGGAGCGGCGCCCTGGAGCCCACCACAAAGTTGCCCCGGAAAAGGAAGAGCAGGACCGCCAGGATAAGGGGAACCATGGCGAGGGTCAGAATGTGGAACACCGCGGAGCCCATAACTACCGTACGGCCCCGCCCTGGAAAATGCGGAATGCTGGCAAACAGCACCAGATAGGCAAAGGACAAAGCCACCACACCGAGTTGCACGGCGATGGCGATTTTCAATGCCAAACGCCTTCCTTGGCGCATGCCCACCGCGCAGATCAGGAGAAGCAACGCGGGCACCACCGCGAGGGCCACGCCGGCGGGCCCGGGATAGCCCTGGCGTCCAAGCTCAAGGCAGCTGATGTCCACGGTTCCACCGCAGTTCGCCTGTAACTGGTTGAGCGTCGGGACCGGGTTCAGGACCATTTCGCGGAGCAACGCGAGCGGCCCCGCGGGGCTCCTCACCGCGCCCGCCACCAAGGGCCCGACGCCGAAAATCGCCACCATGAGGGACAACAGGTTTCGGGTTTCACGCCTGGTCGCCCGGTGGCTCGGTTGAATCCCGTGGTCGAGCTGGAGCCACAGGCCCGCCCCCAGTCCGAGCACGGCTCCGGCCAGGGCCATGACGGCTGAGGGGTCGCCGACGTACAGGACCAAGAGGAGCGCCAAGGACACAGCGGTCGCCCTCAGGCGCCTGCGCCACAGGGTCGGGAGAAGGCCGCTGGCCGCCATCGAGACGAAGAGGGTTGCCGGAAGCGGCCCGGAAGTCCTGGCGTCCATCATCCGCCCCAGCCAGCCGTCGTCGGCGTAGGCTGCCAACTGGACCACCAACAGAAAAGCGGTGACCGTGGCAAACTGTCCGCCAAAGAAGCCCGCCGCCGTGCGGAACCACCCCAGCTTGCGCTCTGCAGTGCCCAACAGCACGACAAACAACAACGAGCTCATCACGTAATCGAGGGGGTTGGCTGCAAAGAACATCGACGTCCAGATGGACCACCAGTCCCCCGACTTCAATCCTCCGCCGCTCACGCTTGAAAGGTGCCGCAAGACGTCGGGACCGTACCCGAGATCTGAGTCGAAGATCGCGGGAGTGAGAAGGTACAGGGCGAGCACAATCACGGTGAACGGGATTGCCCCGATGTGGGCAGCCACGTTGCCCAGGATGGCCCGGGCAAGCGTTGCCACCATCTTCCGGGCGGGTTTGCCTTCTTCGGGATCAGTCGCCTGGTCCTTGGATAACCGGGCTTCCTGGGTGCTCACTGGACGAGTCCCCAGCGAGGGGCCAGGAATTCCATGGCGGAAGGAAGCTCTTGCACGGCGACCGCCCACGAATGGCCGGCTCCGGAAACTGAAGCGTGCCGGATGTCGAAGCCGGAGGTGCGGGCGGCCGCCGCAAGCTCGGTGGCGTAGCCGACGAATTCGCCGTCCGAGGCCCCGACGGCGAAGAAGCCCGCAAGCCCGTCGTAGCTTCGCTGTTTCATCAGGTTCAACGGTGTCAGGGCGTCGAAGGCCGTAGAGTCGCCGCCAAATGCGGTCTGGATGGTCCGCCGGCGGTCCGGGCCAAGTGAAGGCTCCCGCTCTCCCGAGAACGCGATGAACGAAGGATAGATTTCGGGATGCAGCGTAGTCATCTGCACGGCACACGTTGCGCCGAAGGAGAACCCGCCGACCGTCCACTTCCTTGGGTCGGCCGAAACCTCGAGCGTCGAATTGATCCAACGCGGAACATCGATCGCTAGGTAGGTATCCGCACGTGCGATCCGGCTATCCATGCACATCGTGTTTGCGGTATCGGAACCGTTGGGATCGACCACCACGACGACGGGCGCCACGCCTCCGTGCCGGGCGGCGAAAGTATTCATGGCCGGTTCAAGGAGACCGCCGGTCAGCCAGTCGGCGGGACGTCCGGGTTGGCCGGCAAAGAGCACGAGCACCGGTAGTTGGCTGCGGTCAGCGGATTGGTAGGCCGGCGGCAGGTAGATGAAAGCATCCTGGGCCGTGAATCCGGATTCGATTCCGGGGATCGACGCCCTGCGGACAAGTCCCCCCTCAGGCAGCGACACCGGGAGGGTTCGGGAAGAACCCCTTTTGAACCCCTCCTCAAGCTGTGGGATCCGTCCAACATTGTGGCCGAAGAGATCAGCCGCCGTGTGGTTAAGCCCGAAGTAGCTGTTGATCTGAAACGCGGAGAGGAGCAGGACCGCGAAGAACGAGAACCCTGCGGCGCTCCTGCCGCGCCACGAGGAACCCGGAAGCCGAAAAAGGAAGAGGGCCAGCGCGGAAAAGGCAACCGTCGACCAAGCGAGGACATCGAAGGGGAGATCCTCCGGGAAGACGGTGAGGACGTTGACGAGCAGCCAATGAATGACCGCAACAACTCCACTTGCGGCGATAAGCGACACAACAATGGAAAGCAGCCAGCGCCGGTCCCATCGCAGGAGAAGGAATGCGCTCCCGGCAATTCCAGCGCCAAAGATGGTCCAATAGAAGGGACCATCAACAAGGCTCAGGTTGTACAGGAATTCCACTGTCCTCAGCGCCAGGTGCCGACGCCCACCACGGGGCCGGCCTCCAGCCAGGATGACAACCCGGCGTAGGCATCAAATCTCATTGCCAGCATGAACCGCTGGCCTTCGTGCTGGAGTTCGACGACCACGACGTCGGGCTGCAGCCTCGTCAGTTCTTCCTCCGTTGGCTTCCGGCGGCCCAAGAGTTCCAGGGAGCTGCGGCGGAAGCTGTGTCTTGGACGGAAGCTAAGGGAAAGCAGGCGGAACCACTCAAGCTCCGAGTCCTGATAACGACAAACCCCCATCCGCCAGCTGTTTCCAGCCGTGCAAATGGAGGCGTCGACCGTGCCCAGGGCGCGCCGCAGATTGAAGCGGCGCACCCCGACGAGGCACAGTGTAAAGATCAGCAACGCAAACGCCGTTGCCAAGGCGATGAACGGAATAGCAGAATCGTCCATCAAGGTCTTGCTATCGGATCCCCGCAGTAGCTGAATCGCCCAACTGGGCGTTGTCAGCGACGATCACCACGCGGTTGTTGTCGACGGAGAAGAACCCGCCGTCCACAACTACTGCAAGGCGGTCTCCGGTAACCGGCTCGATGGCCAGCTCGCCCGCGGCCAGAATGGCGAGGAGCGGCGAGTGGCCCGGCAGGATCCCGATTTCACCATCGCTGGTACGGGCCTTGACCATCTTGGCCGCACCGGACCACACGAAGTGGTCCGCTGCGACAATCTCAACCTCGAGCTCAGCCATACTACTTGGTCTGTTCCTGGATCTTGGCCCACTGGCGCTCGACGTCATCCAGGCCGCCGACGTTGAAGAACGCCTGCTCTGCGATGTGGTCCAGCTCGCCGTCGCAAATCGCCGTGAAGCCTTCGACAGTGTCCTTGATGGACACGGTGGAGCCTTCGACGCCGGTGAACTGCTTGGCGGTGTAGGTGTTCTGGGACAGGAACTGCTGGATGCGGCGTGCACGCGACACGACGATCTTGTCTTCTTCGGACAGTTCGTCGACGCCGAGGATGGCGATGATGTCCTGGAGTTCCTTGTTCTTCTGCAGGATCTGCTTCACACGGACAGCCGTGTTGTAGTGGTCCTTGCCGATGTACTGCGGGTCCAGGATGCGGGAAGTCGACGTCAGCGGGTCAACGGCCGGGTACAGACCACGGGAGGCGATTTCACGGGAAAGTTCCGTGGTCGCGTCGAGGTGTGCGAAGGTCGTTGCCGGAGCCGGGTCGGTGTAGTCATCAGCCGGCACGTAGATAGCCTGCATCGACGTGATCGAGTGGCCCTTCGTCGAGGTGATGCGCTCCTGCAGGAGTCCCATCTCGTCAGCGAGGTTCGGCTGGTAACCAACTGCGGACGGCATGCGGCCGAGCAGGGTGGAGACCTCGGAACCGGCCTGCGTGAAGCGGAAGATGTTGTCGATGAAGAGCAGCACGTCCTGGTTCTGCACATCGCGGAAGTACTCCGCCATAGTGAGCGCAGACAATGCCACACGCAAACGCGTTCCCGGCGGTTCGTCCATCTGGCCGAATACAAGGGCAGTGTCCTTGAGGACGCCTGCCTCTTCCATTTCAACCCAGAGGTCGTTTCCTTCACGGGTACGCTCGCCAACGCCGGCGAATACCGAAGTACCACCGAAGTTGCGGGCCACACGGGTGATCATTTCCTGGATCAGAACGGTCTTGCCGACACCGGCGCCACCGAACAGACCGATCTTTCCACCCTTGATGTACGGGGTGAGAAGGTCGATGACCTTGATGCCGGTCTCGAGCATCTCCGTGGAGCCCTCGAGGGACGCGAAGGCCGGGGCCTTGCGGTGGATCGGCCAGTAAGCGTCCGCGTTGATCTCGGACTCGTCAACGTCCAGCGGCTTGCCGAGAACGTTGAAGATGTGGCCCTTGACGCCGTCGCCGACAGGCACGGAGATCGGGGAGCCGGAGTCCTGCACGGAGGTGCCGCGGACGAGTCCGTCGGTGGCCTGCAGGGAGATGGCACGGACGAGGTTGTCACCCAGGTGCTGGGAGGTCTCGAACGTGATGGTCTTGGTCTCACCGTTGAGGGTTACCTCGGTGGTGAGTGCGTTGTAGATCGACGGGATTGCGTCAGCCGGAAATTCGACGTCGACAACCGGGCCGATGACGCGGGCAATGCGGCCGGTGGCGCCGGCCGTTGCGGCTGCGTGCTCGGTAGCGGTGGCAGTCATCTCTCTCACTTCACTCAGTAGATGGCGTGGGGTTAAGTTTATCTATTTGGTGCAGGTGCAGCTTGCGCCGAACCATGCACCGGCAACTACGCGCTCAGGGCGTCGGCGCCGGCCACGATTTCGGAAAGCTCCTGCGTGATCTCAGCCTGGCGGGCCGTGTTGCGCAGACGCGTGTACTTCTTGATCAGTTCGGTCGCATTGTCGCCTGCCGACTTCATGGCGCGCTGGCGGGCGGCGAGCTCGGAAGCCGCTGCCTGCAACATTGCCGCGAAGATGCGGGACTCGATGTAACGCGGAAGAAGAGCGTCAAGCACCTGCTCCGACTCCGGTTCGAACTCGTACAGCGGCAGAAGCTCGGACTCGCTGACTGCCTGCTCTTCGACCTCGAGCGGCAGCAGACGGACAACCGTGGGCTCCTGCGTCACCATCGACTTGAAGCGGGTGTAAACGACGTGGATCTCATCCACGCCACCCTCAGCGAAGTCGTTGGCGAACTCTTCGAGAAGAGCGGCGCCGACTTCCTTGGCAGTCTCGAATTCCGGTGCGTCCGTTCCGCCGGTCCACACGCGGGAGTACGAACGGCTGCGGAAGTCGAAGTATGCCTGGGCCTTGCGGCCAACCAGGTAGGTCTTGACTTCCTTGCCCTCTGCCCGGAGAAGCTCGTTGAGACCTTCAGCCTTCTTGAGCACGCTTGCGGAGTAAGAACCAGCCAGGCCACGGTCCGAGGTGATGACCAGGACGGCGGCACGGCGGATCTGCTCCGGCTCGGTGACTAGCGGGTGATCGATTTCGCTCTGGCTTGCGACAGCAGAAACAGCACGGGTAATCGCGTTTGCGTAGGGCGTCGAAGCTGCAACGCGGGCGCGGGCCTTACCGATGCGCGAGGTAGCGATCAGTTCCATCGCCTTGAAGATCTTGCGCATCGACGTCGTCGAGCTGATCTTCTGGCGGTAGACCCGGATCTGGGCTCCCATACATTTCCTTTCCTAAGATCCCGATGGATCAGCGGCTAAGGCTTTGGCGAAGGTACCGGGCCTGCGGATTCCGCAGGCCCGATAACCAATGCTCTAGCGCTTCTGCTTGACGATCTTTTCCTGGTCGACTTCGCCACCGGAAATCGCTTCGTGCTCTTCGTGGCCGGCGCCAACCAAGCGGTTGTCGCCCTCCCCGAAGAAGCCCTTCTTGAAGTCGATGATCGAGGACTTCAGCGCTTCAGCGGTGTCGTCGTCCAGGACGTTGGTCTGCGCCAGCGTGGTCAGGATGGAGGACTTGTGCTTGAGGTGCTCCAGGAACTCGGACTCGAAACGGCTGACATCCTCAACCGGAACGTCGTCCAAGTAGCCCTTCGTACCGGCCCAGATGGAGACAACCTGGTCCTCGACCGGGAACGGCGAGTACTGGCCCTGCTTGAGCAGTTCCATCAGGCGGGCACCACGGGTCAGCTGCTGGCGTGACGCCGCGTCGAGGTCGGACGCGAACATCGCGAAGGCCTGCATGTCGCGGTACTGCGCCAGGTCCAGCTTCAAGGTACCGGAGACCTTCTTCATGGACTTGACCTGTGCCGCACCACCAACACGGGACACGGACACGCCGACGTCAACAGCGGGGCGCTGGTTGGCGTTGAACAGGTCCGACTGCAGGAAGATCTGGCCGTCGGTGATGGAGATGACGTTGGTCGGGATGTAGGCCGAGACGTCGTTCGCCTTGGTTTCCACGATCGGAAGACCGGTCATCGAGCCTGCGCCGAGCTCATCGGAGAGCTTGGCACAACGCTCCAGCAGACGGGAGTGCAAGTAGAAAACGTCACCCGGGTACGCTTCGCGTCCCGGCGGGCGGCGGAGCAGCAGGGACACTGCACGGTAGGCTTCGGCCTGCTTCGACAGGTCGTCGAAGATCACCAGGACGTGCTTGCCGCCGTACATCCAGTGCTGGCCGATGGCCGAGCCGGCGTACGGAGCCAGGTACTTGAAGCCGGCCGGGTCGGATGCCGGAGACGCCACGATGGTGGTGTATTCCAGCGCGCCGTGGTCTTCCAGGGTCTGGCGGACGGCAGCGATGGTGGAAGCCTTCTGGCCGACACCGACGTAAACGCAGCGCACCTGCTTGGTGACATCGCCCGAAGCCCAGTTGGCCTTCTGGTTGATGATGGTGTCCACGGCGATCGCGGTCTTGCCGGTCTGGCGGTCACCGATAATCAGCTGGCGCTGGCCACGGCCGATCGGAATCATGGCGTCGATTGCCTTGAGACCGGTCTGCATGGGCTCATGAACCGACTTACGCTGGGTCACGCCCGGAGCCTGGAGTTCCAGGGCACGGGTGGTCTCGGCCTTGATCTCGCCGAGGTCGTCGATCGGCTGGCCCAAGGGGTCAACTACGCGGCCAAGGAAGGCGTCGCCTACCGGGACGGACAGGATTTCACCGGTGCGGTGGACTTCCTGGCCTTCTTCGATACCGGTGAAGTCACCGAGGATGATGACGCCGATTTCGCGGACGTCGAGGTTCTGGGCCAAGCCCAGGGTGCCGTCTTCGAAGCGAAGCAGCTCGTTCGCCATGACCGAGGGAAGGCCCTCAACACGGGCGATGCCGTCACTTGCGGCGGTCACGCGGCCGACCTCTACGCGCTCTGCGTTTCCGGGTTCGTAGGACGCCGCGAACTCGTTCAACGCATTACGGACGTCGTCGGCGTTGATGGTCAATTCGGCCATCTGCAGTCCCTGCTCTCCTGTTTTCGTGATCATCGTTGCTCACGATGACCGGTGTTTGTATCAGTTAAGTTGTGCTTGTCTGGCTAGCCAGCGAGTTGCCGGCGGAGTTCGGACAGGCGGGCTACGACGGAAGCGTCAACCACTTCGTCTGCCACCTGGACCCGGATTCCACCGATCAGAGTTGGATCAACGCTGACGTTGACCTTCAGCTCGCGGCCGTAGAGGGCATCAAGCCCGGCCTGCAGACGGCTGGCCTGCGCATCCGTCAACGGACGGGTAACGCGGACAGTTGCGATCCAGCGCTGCTGGCGCTTGGCTGCAAGCTTGGCGAAATTGTCGATGAGCTTGCTCGGCTTGACGCCGCGCGGCTGCGATACGGCCTGGGCGATGAGGAGCTGGGCTTCCGGGCTTGCGCCAGGAACCAACTTCTCCGCCAGGCTGATCTTGGCCGCGGCACTTGCCTGCGACTCTCCCAGGGCACGTTGTACCTCGTGGCTGGAAGCAACGGTCTGGTTGAAAGCAAACAGATCGTTTTCCAGCTCTTCCAGCCCCGTGATTCCGGAGGCAGAAACGGCCGACTTGTTTTCAGCCACGGCGATGACCACCGTGGCGGCAAGAGTCTCGAGTGCATCGCCGATATCGCGTGCCGATGCCCAGCGTGAGCTGGCCAATCCACTCGCGATTTCCGCAGCATCAGCGGAGACTTTCCCGCCAACCAGCTGCTTGACCAGCGCCGACTTTTCTTCTCCGCTGCGGGAGGGGTCAGTCAGGGCGCGGCGCAAGCCAGCCGAGCTGTCCACCGTTCCCAGGATTCCGAAGAGGTCCTTAGCCAACTGCAGCGAGGCCGTCGGAAGCGTGGCTTCCAACTGCTCCAGCGCCTTGGTCAGCGATTCGCTCGATACACCTGCCATTACTTAGCTGCACCTGCGCTCTGGGTCTCCAGATCTGCAAGGAAGCGGTCCACCACGCGGGCGGCACGCTCGTCATCGCTGAGCGATTCGCCAACGATGCGCTCTGCCAAAGTCGTGGCAAGGGTGCCCACCTCGGAACGCAGGGAGACAACAGCTGCCTGGCGCTCCGATTCGATCTGGGCGTACGCCTGCTCAGTGATGCGAGCCGACTCGGCTGCTGCCTTGGTCTTCAGCTCCGCGAGGATCTGGGCACCTTCGGCTCGAGCTTCTTCGCGGATGCGGTTGGCTTCGGCGCGGGCATCGTGGAGCTGCTGCTTGTACTCTTCGAGAGCTGCAGAAGCTTCGGCCTGGGCCTTTTCAGCCTTGGCAATGCCGCCCTCAATCGCCTCTGCGCGCTCGGCAAAGGTCTTCTCGAACATCGGGACAACAAACTTGACCACGATGTACAAGAGGACCACGAAGCCGGCGAAGACGACGCCCATTTCCCAGAGATTGGGAACGAGCGGATTAGCCGACTCGGCGGCACCTTGAGCGGCGGCTGAGATGATCTGCTGATTCATGTTTCACCCGTCCTTATCTACTCGGTTCTGAATGTTCGCTTGGTTCTTAGCGGTTTACTTGAGAACGAAAGCGAAGACCAGGCCGAGGATGGCGAGGGCTTCCGTCAGAGCCAGACCAAGGAACGCGATCGGCTGGAGCACGCGCTGGGCTTCCGGCTGACGTGCAACACCGTTGATGTAAGCAGCAAATACGAGACCCACACCGATACCACCGCCGATTGCGGAGAGACCGTAGCCAATGAGGTTAAGGGAGCCGTTGATGTCGCCGTTCATTGTATTCCTTTCAAGATGCCGCAGTCGCGGCAGGTTGTTTGGTTTGCTTCAACCCCCGAAGGGGAAGATTGAGGGGTTGTGCCTAGTGGCTGTCGGCGTGGAGCGCGCCTTCGATGTAGATCGCAGTCAGAAGGGTGAAGACGTATGCCTGAAGCACCATGATCAAGGCTTCGAGCATGTACATGGCGACGGCGCCAACAAGTACCAGCACGGATGCGCCTTTGAGAAGGACGTTCTCCTGCATGACAAGGAACTCAATACCGGAGCCGGCGATCATCACGATGAGGTGTCCGGCCATCATGGTGGCGAAGAGACGGAGGCTGTGCGTCACGGGCCGGACCAGGAAGTTGGAGATGATTTCGATCGGTACGACGATCGGCAGGATGTACCAAGGAACTCCGGAAGGAACCGTGGCCAGCTTGAAGTACTTCAGGCCGTTCTTCCTGATGCCGATGCCGATCCAGGTGACGTACACGACTGCGGCCAGCACATAGGCCCCGCCGACGTGCGAGAAGCTCGGAAGCTGGATCACGGGAATGGCGCCGTAGATGTTGTTCACCAGGATGAAGAAGAACAAGGAGAACAGAAGCGGCACGAACTTCATGAAGTCGCGGCCGCCGATAATGTCCTTGGCGATGCTGTTGCGGACGAAGCCGTAGGCCATCTCGCCTGCGAACTGCAGTTTGCCGGGAACCAACTGCTGCTTGCGTGCAGCAGCAATGAAGAATGTGGCGATAAGGACCACCGACAGGATCACCAGCAACATCTGCTTGGAGAAGCCATCGCTCGCACCCCACGGCAGGATAGCCGGCAGGTGCATTTGGTCGATTCCGGGAGGAGTGAAGGTCCCTGAATCCTGGGCCGGGAGCGCAAGCGCGATCAACGCGTTTCCTCTCTGCAGTGTCCATCATTGGGCGTTGTTGAGGATCCGGCCGCGTTTCTTGCAGCCATTTCCCGTGTGAAATTATTTGGCATTACTGTTCCCGTCCTGGGACGGACCACTGTCTGCTTTGCTTCCACCGGAAGACGAGCGATGACTTGTGAGGCCGTGCATATGGGAAAGATAGAACCCTCCTGCGGCTCCAAGCAGAGCGCCAAGGAGCACAATCCAGCGAGTCCCCCACAGATTATCCAGACCCCAGCCTATCAAACTCCAGACTATGATTCCGCCAACAATGTAGCTGAAGACGGCTATGCCGGCGTTGTATCCGCCGTCGATTCCGTCGCTCACTTGCTCAGCGGAATCGCCGGTTTTTGGGGCATTGAGCGTAGCGGAGCGTCGCTTGTTCCTAGGAGTGAACATCGTCGCCCCCTTTGCCCGCTGCGGGGTCGTTGTAGATCTGGAGCCGGGCCTTGCTGAAGCCGTAGATTTCGGCGGTTTGCCACGAGACAACCGTGACGACGGCGCCGATCACGAACCAGCGTCCGTGCAGCCAGGCGGGCGCTCCCACGACGAAGAGCACCACCGCGAAGCCGACCACCTTGACAAAGTAGCTGGCAACGAAAAGGCCGACCGCGCCGGAGGGGTTATCCCGGCCGACGAAATGGCCGATCAGGAGGCTGATAGCAAAAAATGCCATCACGATCGCCCCGCCGAATGCGGCAGAGAGCACCCCTACGCCACCGTTCATGACCGCCGCAACAGCCGACGTTGCCGCGAGGGCCGCCACCGCCGTCGTCGAGCTGAGGAAAAGAAGCCGCAGCCACAGCGAAGACGTGGAGCGGGGGGCAGCAACGCCGCTCGAGTCGGACTGCTGTCCGCCGGCGTTGGAGGTCATGGGGATGCCAATCGTCGTGGCAAGAATGCCAAAGTCTCAAAAAGGGTGGGTGCGCGGGCGAGTGACTGTCCGCCCTAGAATTCTACATGAGATAGAACTGTGATGTTAACGCCCTCGTCACACATCGTCTACTGGGCAGCGCGCCCTTTTCGGACAAAGTAGGGCCAGGCCGTCACCCCGGCCATGATCAATGCGGCCACGATGTCGACCGTGAGGACCATCTGCCAGGGGAAGATGGCGAACGCGAGGCCTCCGAACGCCAGAATGCAGGTCCACACGTACATCATGAGCACCGCCGTGCGGTGGGTGTGGCCGAGCTCGATGAGCTTGTGGTGCAAGTGACCGCGATCCGCAGACCATGGCGATTGGCCGCGAGCTGTCCGCCGCAACACCGCCAAGCCGAGGTCCAGCAACGGCAGCGACAAAATCGCGAACGGCAGCAGGATGGGCACGATGGTCGGAATACCGTTGGCGCGGTCGTAGAGTCCGGAACTGATCTGGCCCGTGGACACCACACCGGCCGAGGCCATCACGAGGCCCAGAAGCATGGCGCCGGAGTCGCCCATGAAGATTTTGGCCGGGAACCAGTTATGCGGCAGGAATCCGATGCAACAACCGACGATGATGGCCATCAGCAGCGCCGCCAGATCCGAGCGGTCCGTCAGCGTTGCATTGCGGTGGACCCAATATGCCGTCAGGAAGAACGCAACCCCGCCGATCGCGGCGACGCCGGCCGCGAGGCCATCGAGGCCATCGATGAAATTGACGGCGTTCATGGTGGTCACGATGAGGAGCGCAGTCAGGACAATCCGTAGCGGTTCCGCCTCGATCCGGATGGGTTCCGGGACAAAAGGAATCACGGACATCTGCACGCCCCAGACCGCAACGATCGTACCCGCCGTGCATTGACCGATCAGCTTGACCCACCAGCGGATGTCCATCACGTCGTCGGCAACACCGACCGCGACGATCACCAAGGCACCCGCCAGGATTCCCCACGGCGCACCGTTTCCGTGGAAGATGTCCTTCACGAAGAACGAATTGCTGGCTACCACGAGGGCCACGGCGAAGCCTGCGAAGAGTCCCAGGCCTCCGAGCCTGGAAATCGGGACTGAGTGCATATCCCGGCTGCGGATGGGGGCGAAAAGCCGGAGTTTGTTACCCATCTGGCGGGCTACCCACGTAGCGAGATACGACACGACGGCAGCCGTGAGCATCATGAGCGAATACATGATCACGTGGCGGCTCCTGTTGGCGGTGGTGGTGGATTATGTCCCTGGCGACTAGCTGCCGGCACAACACCTGCAACACCTCTGCGCACCGCCGAATATTGCTGTACTACAGTTGGACTCTGTCAAGATACTAGCGTCAACGGCGGCTTTGCTCCGTTTCACGCGCCCCTAGGGCGAGCCGGGAGGACCCTCCCCGCGAGTGCCCGGAAGGAACCCTACATGACTGTCTCCGTTGCCGTAGCGGCTGTGACCTTTGACCGCCCCGGAGAGCTAGCAGTCTTGCTCGACGCCATCAACAAGCAGTCCATGCCCGTGGACACCATTTGCCTCGTGGACAGCGGAACCATTCCTTCGCGGGAGCTTGCGTCAAGCCATCCAAAAGTGGACTACGTCCGCTCGGAGGCGAACCTGGGCGGCGCGGGCGGCTTCGCCCTCGCAATCCTCAAGGCGGTCGCCAGCGGCGCCGAATGGGTCTGGATCATGGACGACGACGCCGAACCCGGCGATCCTGCCTGTCTTGAAACCCTGGTTCGCGAAGCAGAGGCCCGCGGACTCGACGCCGTCGTGCCGCTCGTCGTTGCGCCCGGCCACCCGGACAAGCTCTCCTTCTTCTTCCGCATCGACGGCAAGGTGACCCACGAACGCGCCGAAGTCGAGAAGGCGGGGTTCCTGCCCGACGTCGGGCACTTCTTCAACGGCGCGCTCATCCGTTCCAATGTGTTCTTCAAAGTGGGAGTGCCGGATATCCGGCTGTTCATCCGGGGCGACGAGGTGGACTTCATGATCCGCCTTAGGAAAGCGGGAATCCGCTTCGGTACCGTCGCGACGGCCTGGATCAGCCACCCGCACGCGTTTTCCGAGACAAAGCACGTCTTCGGCGCGCGCTGGCACGTGATCGTGCCGGATTCGGCGTTCAAGCGATACTTCTACTACCGCAACCGCGGCTACTTGATCCGCCGCTACCGCCGCGGAAAATCCCTGGTGGCCGACGTCGGAGGCTACTTGGGCTACTTCCTCCCCCGGGGTGACTTCCGCGGGCTCGCCGAATGGTTCCGGGCGTTCTCCGCCGGCTTGCGGGACAAGGGCTTTGGCCCCCTGGAGGACCAGAAGTTCTAGCGGCCCTGCCGGGCACTTCGGTTCAGGCGCTGTTCCTGCCGGAGAGCCGACGGCGGACCAGCAGGCCGAGGAGCACCCACGGCTCGCCGAAGACCCTGTAGGCGACGCGTCCCGGGTGCAGGACGAGCCGCCATGCCCATTCGAGCCCGAGGCGGCCCAGCCAGCGTGGAGCGAGCTTCTGGAGGCCCGCCAACTGTTCGATGGCGCCACCGACGGTGCAGTAGACGGCAGGCGGAAGCTCGTCGAGACGGCGGTGCAGGACCGATTCCTGCAGCGGCATTCCAAGGCCAAGAAGCACGAGTTGCGGGCGGAATTCCGCGAGCCAGGCGACGGCGGCCTCTTCGCTGTCATCGTCCCAATTCTCACCGGGCCGCCCGGAGACCTCGGCGCCCGGCACGATTTTGCGGAGGCGCTCCACCGTCTTGCTGTTGGCCTCCGGGCCGGCGCCGACGACGGCGATCCTGCGCAGGCCTTCGACGCCGCCTAGCGCCGGCACCCAGTCAGTGGATCCCAGACGGTATTCCATCAACCCCGCGGCATCGCCCCGTGAAGCTCCGCGCCGTCCAAGTCCCCAGAGCATGGCGACAGGCGCACCATCCATGAGCACCACATCGCTGCGTTCATAGAGGCGGCGGAAATCCGGGCTCGAATGGAACAGCGTGACGCTGTGCAGATTGTGCCCGAGGACAACCTTGGTGGTGCCGTCCGAAACGTACCCGCTGATGGCTTCGATGAGTTCGTCGGCGCACAGTGCGGTGACGTCTACGTCCAGAAGGGGAACGCGATCCCGGACCAGGCTCATTCGGCCCTGGTCTCCGTGTGGACAGGGGTCTCGGCCTGTTCCTCCGGGGCTTTTTCCGTCTCGGACGCCGGTTCCGCCGCTGTTTCAGCCGCGGCCGTTTCAGGCGCCGGTTCAGTATCAGGTGCGGCTTCAGCCGCGGGTTCGGGCGCCGCTTCCCCGAGGGCCAGCACCCCGGGAACAATCTCGCGGAGGCGTTCCAGGGAAATCGCACCATCGCGGACCACCCGAAGCGGCAGCGCGGTGGCGTCGACAATCGTGGACGCTACGGACTCGGTTCCCTCGACAGGCCGGAAGCCGCCCTCAAGGTACACCTCGACCGATTCAGCAAGCTGGGTCCTCGCCTCGGAGGCTGTCTGCGCGGCGGCCTGGCCGGTGCGGTTTGCCGAGGACACCGCTAGCGGTCCGGTGCGGTTGAGCAGTTCAAGCGCAATTTCATCGTCGGGCATGCGCAGGGCCACGGTTCCGCGGGTCTCCCCCAGGTCCCAATCCAAGGACGGCTGGGCGTGGAAGATCAGCGTCAGGCCGCCGGGCCAGAAGGCTTCCGCGAGCTTGCGGGCTTCTTCCGATACATCGGTTGCCAGCCCGTCCAGCGCATTGAGCCGCGGAATCAGCACCGGGGGCGGCATATGGCGGCCGCGGCCTTTCGAGACAAGCAGCATGGTCACGGCTTGCGGCGAGAAAGCGTCGGCGGCAATGCCGTAGACAGTGTCCGTCGGCATGACGACACACTTTTTCTCGCTGATGGCGCGCTGCGCATGCTCCAGGCCTTCGGCGCGTTGTTCCTCTGACGTGCAGTTGTAGCTTGTGGTCACAGCGCTATTCTTTCATTTCCCGGAGGCAGCGATTGCCAACACTGCGCTCGTGGCACGTTCCTTGCCATTGAGATCGAGGTGGGTGGCGACGTGCGTCCAGCAACCGGCAGCCTTCAGGTGTTCGGCAATCCAGCCCGCCTGCACTTCCGCGTGCTCCATCACGAAGTAGCCGCCGCCCTTGAGGAGCCGGGCAGCGGAGGCTGCAGCCGCCGTCGGAAGCTCCATTCCGTCCGCTCCCCCGCCGTACAGTGCCTCCGGCGGATCGTGCAGCGCCACTTCAGGTTCGTTCGGAATTGCTTCAGCCGGGATATAGGGCGGATTGGAAACGACGACGTCGAACGTTCCATCGTGTTCGGGCAGTGCATTGCGAAGGTCGCCTTGCACGAGCTTCACTCCGAGGGGCTTCAGGTTCTTCGCGGCCCAGGCGTGGGCGAACGTGCTGAATTCGACGGCGTGGACCTCGGCCCCGGGCACTTCGTGGGCGATCGACGCCGCGATGGCGCCGGAGCCTGTGCCAAGGTCAACCACCTTGGGGTGCTCGAGTCCCTGGAGGTGGTCGATGACGAGCTGGACCACGGATTCCGTTTCCGGTCGCGGAATGAACACGCCAGGGCCCACGGCGAGTGTGAGGTAGCGGAAGTGCGCGACGCCGGTGATGTGCTGGAGCGGGACGCGCTGGGCCCGCTCGGCCACCAAGTCCGCGTAGCCTTCCGGGGCCTCGGAATCGCCCAGCAGCATGGCGCGCAGGCGGCCGAGGCCGACGCCCAGGAGGTGTTCCGCGAGGAGTTCAGCGTCCACGCGCGGAGTGGGGACTCCGGCGTCGGACAGGATGGCTGTTGCCTCGCGGACAGCGTCGGCGAGGCTTTGGCCCGGAAAGAACGTCATGAAGATCCTTGCAGGCTGTTACTCGCCCAGGGCATCCAGGCGCGACTGTTCATCCATTTCGATGGCCGATTGGATGACCGGCTCCAGGTCGCCGTTCATGACGGCGTCGAGGTTGTAGGCCTTGTAGCCCGTCCGGTGGTCGGCAATCCGGTTTTCGGGGAAGTTGTACGTGCGGATGCGCTCGGAACGGTCCATGGTGCGGATCTGCGACTTGCGCTGGGCCGAGTTCTCGGCGTCGATCTGCTCCTGCTGGTGTGCCAGGATACGGGCACGAAGGACGCGCATGCCTGCTTCACGGTTCTGGAGCTGGGACTTTTCGTTCTGCATAGCCACCACGATGCCCGTGGGGAGGTGCGTAATGCGGACGGCAGAGTCCGTGGTGTTGACGGATTGGCCGCCGGGACCTGAAGACCGGTAGACGTCGATCTTGAGGTCGTTCTGGTTGATTTCGAGCTCTTCAGGCTCATCCACTTCGGGAAGCACGAGTACGCCGGCCGCGGACGTGTGGATGCGGCCCTGCGACTCCGTGACGGGAACACGCTGGACGCGGTGCACGCCGCCTTCGAACTTCAAGCGGGCATAGACGCCTTCTGCGGGATCGTTCGAGTTGCCCTTGACGGCCATCTGGACGTCCTTGTAGCCTCCCAGGTCCGATTCCGTGGCCGAAATGAGTTCGGTCTTCCACCCGCGGGACTCGGCGTAACGCATGTACATGCGCAGCAGGTCCCCGGCGAAGAGCGCAGCTTCGTCGCCGCCTTCGCCGCCCTTGACCTCGAGAATGACGTTGCGGGCGTCGTCGGGATCGCGAGGGATCAGCAGCCTGCGCAACTTCTCCTGCGCTGCCGGAAGCTTCGCCTCGATTTCGTCTACCTCGGCAGCAAATTCGGCGTCCTCGGAAGCCATTTCCTTGGCCGCTTCGAGATCGTCCATGAGCCCGCGCCAACGGTTGTACGCCTCGACGATGCCCTGCAACTGGGCAGAGCGCCGCCCCAACTTGCGGGCCAAAGCCTGGTCGGCATAAACGGCAGGATCACTCAACTGCGCCTGGATAGCAGCATGCTCGTCAAGCAATCCCTGTACGGACTCAAACATTTTCAAACCTCTTTCGACTTCTACAAGTCTAATAACTGCAACGCGGGGTCACTTACGGCCCATCCAGGCCCTCGGCATGGGCCGTAAGTGACCCCGCGTTGCAAAGGGAAGGGGCGGGAGCGGAACATCCGCGCGGCACCAACCGCACGAACGAACCAGCGCCCGCCCCTAAAACAGCTATTTGTCGTTATCCGACTTGGCTCCAAGAGTCGTCTTCTGTACCTGCATGAGGAACTCGACGTTGCTCCCGGTCTCCCGGATCTTGTTGGTCAAGAGTTCAAGGCTCTGCTGGGTCTCGAGTCCGGAGAGGACGCGGCGCAGCTTCCACATGATCTTGACTTCTTCGGCCGAAAGCAGGTTCTCTTCGCGACGGGTACCCGAAGCGTTGACGTCCACGGCCGGGAAGATGCGCTTGTCCGCCAGCTGGCGGGACAGGCGGAGCTCCATGTTGCCCGTGCCCTTGAACTCTTCGAAGATGACCTCGTCCATCTTGGAACCGGTCTCCACGAGCGCGGTTGCCAGGATAGTGAGCGAGCCACCGTTTTCGATGTTGCGCGCAGCACCGAAGAAGCGCTTCGGCGGGTAGAGCGCAGCGGAGTCGACACCACCGGACAGGATACGGCCGGAGGCCGGTGCTGCCAGGTTGTAGGCGCGGCCCAGGCGGGTCATGGAGTCCAGGAGGACTACCACGTCCATGCCCATTTCCACGAGGCGCTTGGCGCGTTCGATGGAAAGCTCGGCAACCGTGGTGTGGTCATCGGCAGGACGGTCGAAGGTGGAGGCAATGACCTCGCCCTTGACGGTGCGCTGCATGTCCGTGACTTCTTCGGGACGTTCGTCCACCAGCACCATCATGAGGTGGACCTCAGGGTTGTTGGTGGTGATCGCGTTGGCGATGGACTGCAGGATGAGCGTCTTGCCGGCCTTGGGCGGGGAGACAATCAGGCCGCGCTGGCCCTTGCCGATCGGGGCCACGAGATCGATGACACGCGGGCCGATCTTCTTGGGGTCCGTTTCGAGGCGCAGTCGCTCGGACGGGTACAGCGGAACCAGCTTGGCGAATTCGACGCGGTCCTTGAGCTCTTCGGGCGTCTTGCCATTGACCGACGTGACGCGGACGAGCGCGTTGAACTTCTGGCGCGCGGACTGCTGGCTGCGGTCCTCGCCGTCGCGCGGGGCGCGGATTGCGCCGACGACGGCGTCACCCTTGCGCAGGTTGTACTTCTTGACCTGGGCGAGGGACACGTACACGTCGTTGGCGCCGGGCAGGTACCCCGAGGTGCGGATGAACGCGTAGTTCTCCAGTACGTCCAGGATGCCGGCAACAGGCAGCAGGACGTCGTCCTCGGTGACCTCGACGTCGTCGACGTCGGGACCCTGGCCACGGCCACGGCGGCGTTCGTTGCGGTCGCGGAAGCGGTCGCTACGGGTGTTTCCATCGCGGTTGTCACGATTGTCCTGCGGACCCGGACGATCGTTGCGGTCGCGACGGTTGCGACGATTGCGGCGGTTGCCGGTGTCATCGCCGTCGTTCGTGTCTTCGCGACGCGTACGGGTGTTGTCGCGGCGTTCGCGCTGGCCGGGTTCGCCGGCTTCGACAGAGGCCTGCTCGCCCTGGCGCTGCTGTGCCTGGCGCTGTTCGGGCTGGCGCTGCTCTGTCTGGCGCTGCTCTGTCTGGCGCTGTTCAGGCTGGCGCTGTTCTACGCGGGGCTGTTCGGCCTGGGGCTGCTCTGCGGCGCGGGTTTCGGCGGCTTCACCGGCCTCTACCGGAGCGGCCTCGCCACGACGACGGTTCCGCGTGCGCGGCTGGCGGCGTTCGCCGGCGGCCTCGCTTGCTTCTGCGACGGGAGCGGCGGGAGCCTCGACGACGGCGGCGGGAGCCTCCGCGGTTTCCGTAGCGGCAGGAGCGGCAACAACGCCATCGCTGGTGGCGCGACGGCTTCGGCCACGGCCACGTGCACGGGTGCCGTCCTGCGCAGGAGCTTCAACAGGTGCTGCGGCAGGTGCGGCAGCGGTCTCAGCTTCCGGGGCTGCAGGCGCGGCCTTTGCTGCCACGGCCTTGGCCGCGGTGGGAGCCTTGCTGGTGGTTGCACCGGCACGGTGGGCCGAGATAGCCGAGACCAAGTCCCCCTTGCGCATCCGGGATCCGCCCGAAATGCCCAGCTGACTGGCGAGAGCCTGGAGCTGCGCGAGCTTGAGGCCTGCAAGGCCGCTGCTCTTAGCGGTTGCGGCCGTTGATTCAGCTGCAGAAGATGTTGTTTCCACAGCTGAAGCCAGCTCAGTGGTTTCTGTCACGAAGGATCCTTCCCCCTCGACGGCGTCCAGACCTAGAGCTGGACGCGATGATTTGTTCTGGACTGCAGTTCAGATCTGCAGCCGTGATTTCGGTCTTGCCGGTTTAGTTTCAGCAGGGCCGGATACTAATACGTCTTCGATGCTCCGGCGGGCGGGGCGCGGGCTGACCGCTCGGGTAACAGAAAGGGTTCTGTGGCACCTGCGACAGGCCGATAAGGAGACGACACCGGCAGACTTCGACACAGTAGGAGACGGGAACGGCAATAAGCCGGGATCCAATGTCAGGGAACTGCCCGCGGTTCTACCGCCGGTGCAAGTCCACTCTAGCACCTTCAACGTCCACTGCCAGTGTCATCACGCGCCACGCAACATCCGGAGTGTTGTCCGCGGTGAACGAATTAATCAATTCGGCGATCGCCTCGGCTTCATCCGCGCCGTTGGCCAGTGCCAGAACCGTGGGTCCCGCTCCCGAGACCACGGCTGCATGGCCCGAAGACCGCAATGCCTTGATCAGCGCCGCACTGGGCCGCATTGCCTCGGCGCGGTAGCTCTGGTGAAGGTAGTCCTCGGTTCCGGGAAGCAGGAAACGGGGGTCGGCCGTCAATGCGTGGATGAGGAGCGCCGCGCGTCCTGAGTTCATGGCTGCTGCGTGGTGGCCGATGGAAGCGGGTAGCAAACCGCGGGCAGTCTCGGTGGACAATTCATAGTCAGGCACGGCGACGATCGGGATGACCGACGGGACCACTTCTGCGCGGGTGCTGCTGTACTGCTCGCTGTCCTGCCATGACAGGGCCAATCCGCCGAAAATCGCGGGTGCGACGTTGTCCGGGTGCCCTTCCATCTCGCTCGTGAGCTGCAGGATCCAGTCGCGGTCGCGCTGTGCGGATTCGGGCACCAAGGCGTTGGCCGCGGTCACGGCGGCAACCACGGCCGACGCCGAGGAGCCAAGTCCGCGGCCGTGCGGGTTGACGTTGTCCGCGGTGATCCTGAGGCCGCTGTGCCGGAAACCGAGCCGCTCCAAGGCCGTGTTGAGGGCACGCACGACGAGGTGGCTCGCATCCCGGGGAAGGGAATCGGCTCCCTCACCGGAGAGCTCGAACTCGAGCTCTCCGGTGGTGAGTGTTTCGACGGTCAGGGTGTCGTAGATCGACAATGCCAGGCCGAGGCTGTCATAGCCGGGGCCCAGGTTGGCGCTGGTGCCCGGGACCCTGACGGTCAGCTGCTGGCCTGCCGCGACAAGCGTGAGACCCGTCGCGGTGGGCTGCGTGGTTTCCACTCTTAGTTTTCTTCCAGTCCCAGTTCGGATGCCACGGTTACGACGTCGTTCGGCACCTTGACCGGTTGGACCTCACTGCCGTCTTCGGTACGGAGTGCCCACTGCGGGTCTTTGAGTCCGTGTCCGGTGACGGTGATGACGATCGTCTTGCCGGTGGGAACCTCGCCTGCGGCGTGCTTCTTGATGAGCCCGGCTACGCCTGCTGCGGAACCGGGTTCCACGAAGACGCCTTCCTTGGCGGAGAGCCAGCGATGGGCATCGAGGATTTCCTCGTCGGTCACGGCGTCGATGAAGCCGCCGGATTCATCGCGCGCCGCGATGGCCGTGTCCCAGGACGCCGGGTTGCCGATGCGGATGGCCGTGGCGATCGTGTCCGGTTCGGTGATGGGGTGGCCTGCCACGAACGGTGCCGCGCCTGCCGCTTGGAATCCCCACATGGCTGGCGTCTTGGTGGAGACGGCGGGAAGTGTGCCGGCGGTCGCGGACTCGAAGGGGGCGGAATACTCCTTGTAGCCCTTCCAGTACGCGCTGATGTTGCCCGCGTTGCCTACCGGCAGGACGTGGATGTCCGGAGCGTCTCCGAGGGCGTCGACGATTTCGAAGGCACCGGTCTTCTGGCCTTGGATACGCGCCGGGTTGACCGAGTTCACGAGGAACACCGGGTAGGACTCGCCGAGCTTGCGGGCGATGTCGAGGCAGTTGTCGAAGTTGCCGTCCACCTGCAGGAGGGTCGCGCCGTGCGCGATGGCCTGGCTGAGCTTGCCCATGGAGATCTTGCCTTCGGGGACCAGCACGGCGCACTTGAGCCCGGCGGCGGTGGCGTAGGCTGCGGCGGAGGCCGAGGTGTTGCCCGTGGAGGCGCAAACAACGGCCTTGGCGCCTGCTTCGACAGCAGCTGTCATGGCCATTGTCATGCCGCGGTCCTTGAAGGACCCGGTGGGGTTCATGCCCTCCACCTTGAGGTACACGGTGGATCCGGTGAGTTCGGAGAGCTTCTGCGCGTGGACGAGCGGAGTTCCGCCCTCGCCGAGGGTAATGACCTTCGTGGCTTCCGTTACAGGCAAACGATCAGCGTATTCGCGGATTACTCCGCGCCATTGGTGAGCCACTTAGACCCCTTCTACCCGCAGGACGGATGTCACAGAATTGATGACGTCCAGGCCCTTGACGGCCTCGACGGTTGCCGCGAGTGCGGCTTCGGATGCGCGGTGGGTGACGATCTTCAGCTCGGCCGACTCAACCTTCGAGGCGGCGTCGCGGTGGATCGTCTGGCGCATGATTTCGATCGACACGCCGTGCTCCGCAAAGATGTGGGTGATCCGGGCCAGGACGCCGGCCTGGTCGGCAACGTCGAGGCCGATGTAGTAGCTCGTGGTCGAGGCATCGATCGACAGCGCAGGCACGTAGCCCGTGGTGGTCTCGGTACGGCCGGGACCGCCCAGTACCACCCGGCGGGCTGCCGAGACGAGGTCGCCCAGGACGGCAGACGCCGTCGGGGTTCCGCCGGCTCCCTGGCCGTAGAACATGAGCTCGCCGGCGTTCTCGGCCTCGATGAAGACTGCGTTGAACGCACCGCGAACGGCCGCCAGCGGGTGCTCGCGGGGCAGGAGGGTGGGGTGGACGCGGACTGAAATGCCGCCGTCGCCGTTTGCGTTGGTGATCTTCTCCGCGATGGCGAGCAGCTTGATGACGAAGCCTGCGTCCTTCGCGGCGGCAATATCCGCTGCGCTGACCTTTGTGATGCCTTCGCAGTACACGTCTTCGAGGGCGAAGCGCGTGTGGAAGGACAACGACGCGAGGATGGCGGCCTTCGCCGCGGCGTCATGGCCTTCGACGTCGGCAGTCGGGTCGGCTTCCGCGTATCCGAGCCGCTGGGCCTCGGCCAGCGCGTCGGCGAACTGCGCACCGGTGCTGTCCATTTGGTCGAGGATGAAGTTGGTGGTGCCGTTGACGATGCCCAGGACCCGGGTGATGCGGTCGCCGGAGAGGCTGTCGCGGATGGGTCGCAGGATCGGAATGGCTCCGGCGACGGCGGCCTCGTAGGAGAGCTGGACGCCCGCCTTGTCGGCCTCTTCGTAGAGGGTCGGGCCGTCCTGTGCCAGGAGTGCCTTGTTGCCAGTGACGACGCAGGCGCCGTTCTGCATGGCGGTCAGGATGAGCGAACGGGCCGGCTCGATGCCGCCCATGAGCTCAATCACCAGATCGGCGTCCTTGACCAGGGTGTCGGCGTCGGTGGTGAACAGTTCGCGCGGCAGTTCGACGTCGCGCTCTGAATCAAGGTTCCGCACGGCGATGCCGGACAGCTGCAAGCGTGCGCCGGTGCGGGCCGCAAGGGCGTCGGCGTCGTCAAGGAGAATCCGCGCTACCTGGGCTCCCACGTTGCCACAGCCCAGCAGGGCCACCTTCAGGGTTCGCACTTCAGACATTCGCCACTCCCATGTCGCGGTTCAAGAGATCTTCTTCGGTTTCCCCGCGGACGATCAGCCGGGCGGATCCATTGCGCACAGCGACAACGCCAGGCCTGGCCAGATAGTTGTAGTTGCTTGAGAGGGCCCAGCAGTAAGCGCCGGTTCCCGGTACAGCGAGCAGATCACCGGCTGCCACGTCTTCGGGCAGATATACATCTCTAACAACTATGTCGCCGCTCTCGCAATGTTTGCCCACTACTCGGGACAGTTGCGCGGCAGCGTCCGAGGTCCGCGAGGCGAGAATGGCCGAATAATCCGCGTCGTACAGCACCGGACGGGCGTTGTCGCTCATGCCGCCGTCCACCGACACATAGCGGCGCGGGAACGTAACGTTTTGGTTGCCACCGGCATCTACAGGCGCGTCCACGCGGACGGTTTTCAGCGTCCCGACCTCGTACAAGGTGAAGGTGCTGGTGCCCACGATTGCGCGGCCCGGTTCGATCGAAATGCGCGGCGAGGCGATTCCCAGCTCAGCGCACTTGGAGCGAACGACGGCGGCCATCGCCTGCGCGATTTCGGCCGGCGGGCGGGGTGTGTCCACGGGCGTGTAGGCGATCCCGTAGCCACCGCCGAGGTCCAGTTCCGGCAGGACGATGGAGTACTTCGCCTGCATCGCGGCGAGGAATCCCAACAGCTTCTCGGCTGCCAGGGCGAAACCGTCAGGCTCGAAAATCTGGGAACCGATGTGGCAGTGCAGGCCCAGGAGTTCCACATTGGAGTACGAAGTCGCCGCAGCGACCGCTTCTTCGGCGGCCGAGAGGCCGGCTGACTCCGTGGTATCCCCGGCCATGGAGAGACCGAATTTTTGGTCCTCGTGGGCCGTGGCGATGAATTCGTGGGTGTGGGCGTGCACGCCGGGAGTCAGCCGCAGCATGACCTTCGCCGTCTCGCCGCGGCCGGAGGCAATCTTGGCGACCCGCTCAAGCTCATCGAGGCTGTCCACCACGATGCGGCCGAGCTTCATGTCCAGTGCCCGGTTGATCTCGGCGTCGGACTTGTTGTTGCCGTGCAGCCCCAAATTGGCGCCGTCGATGCCTGCGCGGGCCGCGACGGCGAGTTCGCCCCCAGAGCACGTGTCCAGGCGCAGGCCTTCCTCGGCCACCCAACTGGCCACGGCAGTACACAAGAAGGACTTTCCGGCGTAGTAGACGTCCACTCCTCCGCAAATGTCCTCAAAAGCCGCGTCAAAGGCGTCCTTGAAGGAGCGGGCGCGGGCACGGAAATCACCCTCGCTCATGACGAACAGCGGAGTGCCGAACTGCGCCTTGAGCTCGCTGACGGGAACGCCGTCAATGGCGAGCTCGCCGTCGTCGGTCCTCTGGACACCTTCGGCCCACATCGGCGCGTGAAGCAGGTTCACGTCCTCCGGGACGACGAGCCACTCGGGGGCAAGGGGCGAGGCGGCGGTGTTGTTTTGCACGCTGATCACATCCGTTCCGGAGCTGAAACGCCGAGGAGTTCGAGTCCGTTGGCAAGTACCTGGCTCGTGGCGTCGTTGAGCCACAGCCGTGTGCGGTTGACGTCCTGGACCGGCTCGTCGCCGAGCGGTGAGACGCGGCAAGCGTCGTACCAGCGGTGGTAGGCACCGGCGATGACCTCGAGGTGGCGGGCCACACGATGCGGTTCGCGGAGCTCGGCGGCCTTGGCAACGATGGACGGGTAGCTGCCGAGGTAGGACAGCAGCTCGTTCTCGGTGGCGTGGTCCAACAAGGACGCGTCGAAGGCGCTGTGGTCGACGCCAGCCTCGATCGCGTTGCGTGCCGTGCCGCGGGAGCGGGCATGCGCGTACTGCACGTAGAACACCGGGTTTTCGTTGCTGTTCTTCTTCAGCAGTTCCGGATCCAGCGTCAGCGGAGAATCGGCGGGGAAGCGGGCCAGCGAGTAACGCACGGCGTCCTTCCCGAGCCATTCGATCAAGTCCTTGAGCTCGATGATGTTGCCGGCACGCTTGGACAGCTTGGCGCCGTTGACCGAGACCAACTGTCCGATCAGGACTTCGATGTTGACCTCGGGGTCGTCGCCCGCACAGGCTGCGATGGCCTTGAGCCGGTTGATGTAGCCGTGGTGGTCGGCGCCGAGCAGGTAGATCTTCTCCGTGAAGCCGCGGTCCTTCTTCGACAGGTAGTACGCGGCGTCGGCGGCGAAATACGTGGGTTCGCCGTTGGCCCGGATCATCACGCGGTCTTTGTCATCGCCGAAGTCCGTGGTGCGCAGCCAGACCGCCCCGCCGTCGTCGAACACGTGGCCCTGCTCGCGGAGGCGGGCGACGGCGGACTCGATCGCACCGCCGTCGTGCAGTTCCTGCTCGGAGAAGAAGACATCGAAAGCCACGCCGAACCCGGCCAGGGTGTCCTTGATGTCCTTCATCTGGGCCTGGTAGGCCGCGGAACGGATCACCGGCAGTGCGGCCTCGTCGGTCAGCTCGCGGATTGCCGGATGGGCCTTGAGCACCTCGTCGCCGAGTTCCCGGATGTACTCACCGGGGTAGCCGCCCTCCGGAACGCCGCGTCCGTGCAGGCGGGACAGCACCGAGTTCGCGAAAACGTTCATCTGCGAGCCCGCGTCGTTGATGTAGTACTCCGCGGTGACGTCCGCACCGGAGGCGCGGAGGACGCGGGCAATCGAATCTCCCAGGGCCGCCCAACGCGTGTGGCCGATGTGCAGCGGTCCCGTGGGGTTGGCCGAGACGAATTCCATGTTGACCACATGGCCTGCGAGCGCCTGGTTGGTTCCGTAGGAGCTTCCCGCCTCGACGATGGCCTTGGCCAGCGCACCGGCGGCCGCCGCGTCCACGGTGATGTTCAGGAAGCCCGGGCCCGCGATGTCCACGGCGGTGACGCCGTCGATCGCTTCCAGCCGCTTGCCCAGGATTGTGGCGAATTCACGCGGGTTGGTCCCGGCATGCTTGGCAAGCTGCAAGGCAATGTTCGTGGCCCAGTCGCCGTGCTCCCGGTTCTTGGGTCGCTCCACGCGCACGTCCTCAGGGAGGGCAGATTCGGAAAGCGCAAGCTCGCCGGCGGCGACAGCGTCTTTCAGGCAGGCGGATATGGCGGCTGAGAGTTCTTCGGGAGTCACCCGTCTAGCCTACCGGTGGGGCTTGCAAGTGGTGGAATTCTAATGCTTAGCAATGCGCACACGCGGGCACCAGCGCGCACCCAGCCGGCGCCCAGCTTCGGCCAGTAAAGCTCCCAGACTGAACCGATAGGCTGAAATCACCGTCAGTGGTGTGATCGGCCCACGGCCCGAAGGAACGCGCATTGACCACTTTTCGAGTCCAGTTGAAACGAGCAGAACCATGACTACGCCACTCCGCAAGGGCCTCCTGGTGGGCGCCGCCGGCCTCTCTTTGGCCAGTTCGGTGGCAGCTTGCGCCCCCTCGGCACAAGGCAGCACCCCGCAAAAGACCTCCACGATTTCCGGCCCCTACAAGGACGGTACCTATAGTGCGGACGGTGACTACATTTCACCCAACGGCGGTGAAACCGTGGGGGTCAAGCTGACATTGGCCGGTGGCACCATTTCCGCGGTGGACATCACAGTCCATGCCAACAACCCGAACACCAAGGAATTCCAGGGGCAGTTCAAGAACGGCATCGCGGCGCAGGTGGTCGGCAAGAAACTGGATGAGATCAACGTCTCAAAAGTCGCCGGCTCCTCCCTGACCAGCCAAGGATTCAACAAGGCCGTGGAAACCATCAAGTCCGAGGCCAAATAGGCGCATGGCGCACACGGGCTGGAGCGTGTTCGGCTTCGACGGGATCGGAACCACGTGGGAAATCTCGACGCCGGAGCAACTCGCCGAGGAGGTGCGCGCCGGCTTGCTCGGCATCGTGGAGGACTACGACAGAAGCTACTCGCGCTTCCGGGACGACTCCCTGGTTGCGCCGCTCGCCCGTGAACCCGGCACCGTGACCCTCCCTGCCGGGGCAGGCGAGCTGGAACGGCTTTTCAAAAAGCTGTACCGCCTCAGCGACGGCACCATGACGCCGCTCATCGGCGGCAGCCTCGAGCACCTGGGCTACGGGGCGGACTATGCCTTGCGGCCCCTCGGCCATCCGGTGCCGGCACCGCGCTGGGAAGACGCCCTCGTATGGAACGGCACGGAGATTTCCGCTTCCGTCCCTGTGGTTTTGGACATCGGTGCTGCCGGGAAGGGCCAATTGGTGGACCTTCTGGCCTCGGTCCTGCGTGGAGCGGGAACCACGGAGTTCCTGGTCGATGCCAGCGGCGACATGCTTCATTCCGGGGCGGAGCCGTTGGGCGTGGGCCTCGAACACCCCTACGACCCCACCCAGGCGATCGGCGTCGTCGAACTCCATGACGGGGCGCTGTGCGCTTCAGCCGCCAACCGCCGCGCGTGGGGCGACGGGCTGCACCATGTCCTCGACGGCGCCACCGGGCGCCCGGTGGAGACGGTGGTGGCCACGTGGACCATGGCTACCACCGCAATGGAAGCCGATGCGCTGGCCACGGCGCTCTTCATGGTGGATCCGAAAGTACTTGAGCGAGAATTCGAGTTTTCCTGGCTCATGGTCTATTCAGACGGACACGCCGCCTATTCGGCCGGCTTCGAAGGGACACTGTTCTCATGATTGCCATCAAAGCGCGAGTGGATGCCTGGCTCGGCCATTTCACGATGTACCGGCTGATTCTTTGGGTCCTTGCCGTTCTCGCGGCGTACAGCATGGTGTTGAACGCCCTGGGCTGGTTGAGCTTCGGGCTGCCTGAAATGGTTGTCCATCTTGTGCTGTGCCTGGGCCTGACGTATGCATCCAACCGGCTCATGGCCATGCTCTTCAAGGTCCAGCCGCACTCGGAGTCCTCGCTCATCACGGGCCTCTTGTTGTACTTCCTGTTCTGGCCCACCGAGCTGATTCCTTCGGTCCAGGTCCTCGACCTGGCCGGAGTCGCCGTGGCATGCGTTTTGGCCTCGGCATCCAAATACGTCCTGGCGTTCCGAGGCCGGCATATATTCAATCCCGCAGCGGCGGGCGCCTTCATCGCCGGGCTCACCGGTTTGAACATCGCCACGTGGTGGGCGGCAACCCCGGCCATGTTGTGGCTCCTGGTTCCCGGCGTGCTGTTGGTGCTGTACCGGACGCTGAAGGTGCTCATGGCCTGCACTTTCTTCGTCGTGGCGCTGTCGGTGGTGTGCGCCGTGCTCCTGCGCGGCGGCATGTCCTTCGGACCCGCTTTGTGGCAACCGATCGCGCAGCAGCCACTGCTCTTTTTCGTCGGTTTCATGCTCACCGAGCCCCTCACCCTGCCTCCCCGCCGATGGCAGCAAATGGTACTGGCCGCCGTCGTGGCCTTGTTTTTTGCTGTGCCGTACAACGTGGCGGGCGTGGCCAATTCGCCGGAACTCGCTCTGCTGATCGGAAACCTCCTCGCGTTCCTCGTGGGGCAGCGGGGCGGGATCATGCTGACGTTCAAGGGTTCGCGCCCCCTGACGCCCTTCACCACCGAGTTCCGCTTTGAGCCACGACGGCCCGTCCGTTTCCTCCCGGGGCAGTTCATGGAACTCAACCTTCCGCACTCGCGCTCGGACGGTAAAGGGCGGCGACGGGTCTTCAGCATCACCAGCTCGCCCGACTCGCCCGAGATGACATTCGGCGTCGGCACGGCGGAACCAGTCTCCGCCGCCAAGCGTGCGTTGCTCGCGCTTGAGCCTGGAGAGTGCGTCAGCGGAACCGCGGTGGGCGGCGACTTTGTCCTGCCGCCCGACGCCGGCAAACCCGTGCTGCTCATCGCGGCGGGAATCGGGATTGCGCCTTTCCTTTCCCAGCTGGCGTCCGGCAGCTCCGCGCGACGGGACATCGTCGTGCTGTATCTCGCCCCCAGCGCCGCAGAACTCGCCGGAAGCGATGTCCTGGAGGCCTCGGGCGCGCGGGTCATCGCCCGCCTTTCGGACGGTTCCCCGCCGCCGTCGTTCATGCACGACGCCGGGCGGAGCCGCATCGACGGCGACTCCCTGCGGGAGCTCATCCCCGATGTGGCCGAGCGGGACGTATACGTCTCCGGGTCCCCGGCAAACGTGGACACCCTTCGCTCCGCCGCCCGCCATGCCGGAGCCCGACGCATCCATGTGGACGCTTTCGCGGGCTACTGACGGCTCGCCCCCGCCCGTTTTCCATTGGGGCGCGGTGACCTGCTAAGCTCGTGGACGTCCCTCCGGCAACGGACGGGAGCCCCGGATGCCCTCGTAGCTCAGGGGATAGAGCGTCTGCCTCCGGAGCAGAAGGCCGTAGGTTCGAATCCTATCGAGGGCACAACAGAAAACCCCGCCAGTTCAAGGAACCGGCGGGGTTTTTCTTTGCCTCACCGCTTGCCGAGGAGCCTCGCCGCTTGCCAGTCGGGCAACAAAAAGTGGAAAACTGCGTCACGATTGGCCGCCTGCCAGCACAACGTTCTTGTGCAGACAACAAAAAGACCAGGGCCGACACCTCAACAGGAGCCCGCAGCAGCGTTCCCCGAGCTCGAGTCCATTGCCCCGGTTCTCGCCAAGAAGCTGTCGCGGCTCCCGGCAGCACATCTCGCAACCATCCTTTGCCCACAACCCGAGGACACCGATGCCTGAATGTGAAGCCGCCCGCCGCAACAAGCAAGCCCTCTACGAAATCGAACTGGCCTGGGGCAATGGCATCGTGGACCTCGGCAAGCTGCAACGGATCCTGAAGGGCCCCGAATATGAGGAGGAACTGTTGCCGGCGTGCTTGCAGGAGGCCTCCGAGTCGTCGTGATCCCGGACATGCCGCACCGGCCCGGCTAAAAAGTCAGTAGCCACTCCTAAGCTGTTCGTACCCGTCCAACAGGTACGAAAGGGTTCGCCGTGATCTGTTCCATCATTCCTCCCTACATGCTGCGAAGGCTGGCGGCACAGCACGAGCCCCGCCTGCGGGTGATCGCACGGGCGGCCAAAGAATCCCTGCTCCACATCAAGAACCTCCAGGCGGTCCGCGCGCTTCCCGTGCCGGCCCCCGTGCCGACGGCACGGCAGGCGAAGCCCGGCCCGCCCAAGCGGACCATCTACGACGCTGGCTCCACCGAAGCCCTGCCCGGCAAGCTCGTCCGCAAGGAAAAAGGTCCGGCAACGGGCGACCCCGCCGCCGATGAAGCCTACGACGGACTGGGCGAAACCCACGCGCTGTATGCAGGTGCGTTCAGCCGTAATTCGATCGACGGCGCCGGGCTGAAACTTGATGCCACTGTCCACTATGGCGAGCTGTATGACAATGCTTTCTGGAACGGCAGCCAAATGGTCTTCGGTGACGGCGACGGCGAGATCTTCCAGAGGTTCACGAAGTCGCTCAGCGTCATAGGGCACGAGCTTGCCCACGGCGTCACCCAATACACGGCAGCCCTCGCCTACCGGAACCAGGCCGGAGCCCTCAACGAGTCCATGTCGGATGTTTTCGGGGCCCTGGTGGAGCAATACGCCAAAAAGCAATCGGCTGCGGAGGCCAGTTGGCTGATCGGCGAGGGCTTGTTCACCGACGCCGTCCAAGGCACCGCGCTCCGTTCCATGAGGGCACCCGGCACCGCGTATGACGACGACGTTCTGGGCAAGGATCCGCAGCCGGACTCCATGGACAAGTACGTCCGCACCACCGCGGACAACGGCGGTGTCCACATTAATTCAGGCATCCCCAACCGGGCGTTCTCCCTTCTTGCCCTGGAGCTGGGTGGCAAGGCGTGGGAGGCGCCGGGCCAGATCTGGTACAACACGCTGACCAGCGGCTCATTGCCTGCCACGTGCACCTTCGGACGCTTCGCCAAGGCCACAGTGGCCTCGGCGGAGGAGCTCTTCGGCGCCGGCTCACACGAGCATGACGCAGTCCGTACGGCGTGGGAAACTGTGAAGGTAAAGCTCTAGCAGCACCCTCCGGAGCAGTGGAAGCCGCAGAACATGAAAATCACCGTCCAGCGCAGCGGTGGCGTCGCCGCGATCACACGCGTCTGGACCGTGGATGCCGCCACCTCCGAAGATAAGCAGCGCTGGATGCCGATCGTGGAGGCCTGCCCTTGGGACCAAGTGCCGACCCGCGGTCGCGCCAGCGCACAGGCGGCCGCGCGGGCACCCGGGAAAGCTGCCGGGCAAGCCGACCGGTTCATGTATTCAATCCGCGCCGGACAACACCGTGCCACGCTCCCGGAGACCGAGGTCACCGGGCCATGGCACACCCTTGTGGAGAACGCCAAGGTAGAAGGCCACGAGACCCTCCGCCGCTAGCCAACTTCCGCCAACTGGCCGCGGAAAGCCCTCCGGTAAGACTGCGGGCTCGTGGCCAGGACCTTGGCGAAGTGGTGCCGCAGCAGCACGGAATGTCCGAATCCTGCTTCGCGCGCAATTTCGTCGATGTTCAACTCCGTGCTTTCCAGGAGCTCCTGTGCCCGGAGCACCCGTTGCGAATTGAGCCACGCCGCCGGTGTGGCACCTGTTTCGGCCCGGAACCGGCGGGCGAAGGTCCGGGCGGACATGTGCAGCCGGGAAGCCAGTTCGTTGACGCTGTGGTCATGCTCGAGGTTTTCCACCATCCAGCGCAGCAATGCCTCCATGGGCGCAGAGCCGCACGTGGGCATGGGCCGGTCGATGAACTGGGCCTGGCCGCCGTCGCGGTGCGGCGGAACCACCATGTCGCGGGCGATGGCAGCAGCAACGTTTGCGCCAAGCTCGACGCGGACAAGATGGAGGCAGGCGTCAATGCCGGCGGCCGTGCCGGCACTTGTGATGATCGTTCCGTCCTGGACGTAAAGCACATTTTCGTCCACATGAATCTGCGGGTACCTGCTGGCGAGGTCCTGTGAATAGTGCCAGTGCGTGGTGCAGCGGCGCCCGTCAAGGAGGCCCGCACGGGCAAGCGCGTACGCCCCGGAGCAGATCGACATGACCCAAGCCCCGCGCGTGTGGGCCGCCCGTAGCGCATCCAATACAGGCTCCGGGACGTCCTCGTCCCGTCCATACGGGGCCATGATGACCAGGTCGGCATCGGCCGTAGCTTCCAGGCCCAGTCCGACATGCATCGACAGGCCGGACTTCATCTTCACGTCTCCCGGTACGGGGGTGCAGACCCTGAAGTCAAAGCCGGGAACGCCACTCCCCCGGTCCGCTCGGTCAATGCCAAAGACCTCGCAGGCGGTCCCGAATTCGAAGATCGAGAAGTTGGGAACAACAATGATTGCCACCGTTTTCAACATAGATCCAGTGTGGCAGAAAATTGCCTAAATGGGTCATTTCTGCCACTGTTTCTTGGGGTGCGTGAGGAACACGATGGAGTCATGGAATTCATCGGAGTCTTGCTCTTCATCATCCTCATCATCACTGCCGCCGCTTCCATCTCAGCGGTCCTTCGGGACGGCCGCGGCCGCCTTCCCGACCGTTCCGAGCCCTGGACGGCGAGGGACCTGCCTGACAACTCGTGCTGGACACTGCGCGCGTTCTAAGGACAGCCTGCCCCTCAACACGGACGACTTTTGTCCGCATGGTGGGCTAGATTCAGTGCCATGATCCAAACGTCCGCAAGGCTCCTGCAATTGCTGTCCTTGCTGCAGGTCCGGCGTGAATGGACCGGCCCGGCATTGGCCAAGCGGATGGGTGTCACGGAGCGCACCGTCCGCCGCGATATCGACAAGCTCCGGAACCTCGGCTATCCCATCCACGCCTCGCCTGGGATAGCCGGCGGCTACCAACTGGGCGCCGGGGCCCAGCTCCCGCCGTTGCTCCTTGACGACAATGAAGCTCTCGCCGTCGCCTTGGGACTGAACTCGGTGGCGGCGGGTCCCGTGGCCGGTATCGGCGAAGCATCGGTCCGCGCCCTTGCCAAGCTCGAGCAGGTGCTTCCCTCACGTCTCCGCCCGAAGTTCGCGATGCTCAAGGCCGCGGTCACCACACTGCCCAGCAACGCGGCGTCGGTTGACCCCCAGCAGCTCACTGTGGTCTCCGCGGCGATCGCGGACAAGCGACAACTCAGTTTCGACTATGTCAAGGCAGACGGTGACGCTGGCCGGCGTTTGGTGGAGCCATACCGGCTCGTCGACACCGGGCGGCGCTGGTACCTGGTCGCATGGGATGTGGACCGGGAAGACTGGCGCACGTTCCGTGCCGATCGCATCGCCACGCTTCCGGCCGAACGGAAAAAGTATGTGCCGCGCCCCCTGCCTGCCGAGGACCTCGCGGACTACGTCCAGCGCTCCGTGACCCGCTCGCCTTACCGTTACGACGTCGTCGTGCGCCTCCACGCCCCCATCGGCGACGTGGCCGCCGTCGTCGGCCCGCAGCTCGCTAGCCTGAGCGACGACGGCGGGAGCGCAACCCTGCTCCGCGCCGGCTGGGACAGCTTGGCCCAGCCCGCGGCGCACCTCGCGGCGCTGGACATGGACTTTGAGATCATCTCTCCTGAAGAATTCAAGGAGTACGCCCGCACCATGGCCGGGCGATTGGAAAAGGCCGCGGGAAAGCGCGCACTGCGTGCCGAGGCGCCGCCACAGTAGACTGTCAGCAGCCATGACACTTCATATTTCCTACCCCGCAGAGCTGCCCGTCTCCGAGCGCCGCGAGGACTTGATGGCGGCCATCGCCGCAAACCAGGTGACCATCATCGCCGGCGAGACCGGTTCCGGCAAGACCACGCAGATCCCCAAAATGTGCCTGGAACTCGGCCTCGGCGACAAGGGCCTGATCGGCCACACCCAGCCGCGCCGCCTTGCCGCGCGCACCGTCGCAGAACGCATCGCCTTCGAGATGGGCGTCGAGATCGGGCAGGAAGTGGGCTTCCAGGTCCGTTTCACCGGCGAAGTCAGCAAGGCCACCAAAATCAAGCTAATGACCGACGGCATCCTGCTGGCTGAGATCCAGCGGGACAAGCTGCTACGTAAGTACAGCGCCATCATCATCGACGAGGCACACGAGCGCAGCCTCAACATCGACTTCATCCTGGGCTACCTCAAGCGGATCCTGCCGCAAAGGCCGGACCTGAAGGTCATCATCACCTCGGCGACCATCGACCCCGAGCGTTTCGCGAAGCATTTCGGCAGCGAGGAAGAACCCGCGCCGATCATCGAGGTCTCGGGCCGGACCTACCCGGTGGAAATCCGCTACCGGCCGCTGTCCCAACCGGCCGGCGGTGCATCCGGCGAGGATGAGGACGCGTCCGACGACGAGCTCGAGGAAGACCGCGACCCACTCGATGCCGTGTGCGACGCCGTCGACGAGCTCGCGCTTGAGGCTCCCGGAGACATCCTGGTGTTCTTCTCCGGCGAGCGCGAGATCCGCGACGCCGCCGAGGCGTTGAACGGCCGGATCCAGGCCAACCGCAGGCTGGCGGGCACCGAGGTGCTGCCGTTGTTCGCCCGCTTGAGCCTGCAGGAGCAGCACAGGGTCTTCAACCCGGGCGGCAAGCGGCGGATCATCCTCGCTACCAACGTCGCGGAAACGTCCTTGACCGTTCCCGGCATCAAATACGTCGTCGACACCGGCACGGCCCGCATCTCGCGCTACTCGCACCGCACCAAGGTGCAACGGCTGCCGATTGAACGCGTGTCGCAGGCATCGGCAAGCCAGCGTTCCGGCCGTTGCGGGCGCGTGTCCGAGGGTATCGCCATCCGGCTCTATTCCGAGGAGGACTTCGAGTCACGCCCCCCGTTCACTGATCCGGAGATCCTGAGGACCAACCTTGCCGCGGTCATCCTGCAGATGACTGCCATGGGCGTTGCCCGCGGCCCCAAGGACGTGGAGAACTTCCCCTTCGTTGAGCCGCCGGACTCCCGGGCCATCAACGACGGCGTCACGCTGTTGCGCGAACTCGGCGCCTTGAGCGCGGCCCGCACGGGCGACGGCGGCGCTCCCCCACCCGTCGACGGCCGCAGCGCGCGCGGGGGCGGCACCGACAACCGCGGCGGCCTGACCGCCGTCGGGCAGAAGTTGGCCCAGCTCCCGGTGGACCCCCGGCTCGGCAGGATGATTGTCGAGGCCGGAAAGCGCGGCTGCGTCAAGGAAGTCATGATCCTGGCGGCGGCCTTGACGATCCAGGATCCGCGCGAGCGTCCGACGGACAAGCAGCAGCTTGCCGCCGAGAAGCACGCACGCTTCAGGGATGAGAACTCGGACTTCACCGGATTCCTGAACCTGTGGAACTACATCCAGGAAAAGCAGCAGGAGCTCTCCTCCACGCAGTTCCGCCGGCTGTGCAGGAACGAGTTCATCAACTACCTGCGCGTCCGCGAATGGCAGGACCTCTTCCAGCAATTGCGCCAGCTCGCCAAGCCGCTGGGCATCACCATCGACAACAAGCGCGAGGCCGACCCCGTAGGCAACAACGAGGGAATCCACATCAGCTTGCTCTCCGGACTGCTGAGCCACATCGGCATGCTGGATGAACGCAAGCGCGAATACGCCGGAGCACGCGGCAGCCGTTTCGCCATCTTCCCGGGCTCGGCATTGTTCAAGAAGTCGCCCGCCTTCGTTATGGCCGCGGAATTGGTTGAAACAAGCCGGCTCTGGGCCCGGGTCGCGGCGAAGTTCGATCCCTTGTGGGCGGAGCAGGTTGCACCGGATCTCGTAAAGCGCTCCTACAGCGAACCCCACTGGTCCACCCGGACGGGCTCGGTTATGGCCCACGAGAAGGTGATGCTCTACGGAGTTCCCATCATCCCGAACCGCCGCATCAACTACGGCAGGATCGACCCCGAGCTCTGCCGCGAACTCTTCATCCGGCATGCCCTCGTCGAAGGCGACTGGAAAACCCACCACAAGTTCTTCCACCGCAACCGCGCCTTGCTCCACGAAATCGAGGAGCTCGAGACGCGGATGCGCCGCCGGGACATCCTCGTGGACGACCACACGCTCTTCGAGTTCTACGACGCCAGAATCGGCAAGGACGTGGTCTCTGAACGCCACTTCGACAAATGGTGGAAGGAAGCCCGCCAGCAGGACCCCACGTTGCTGGACTTCGACCAATCGCTGCTCATCAGCGAGGACGCGGAAGCCCTGGATGATTCCGCCTACCCGAAAACCTGGCTGCATAAGGGCTTTGAGCTGCCCCTGAGCTACGAGTTCCATCCAGTGGCTCCCGGCTCGCCGCCCAATCCGTCGGATGGTGTCACAGCCGAGGTCCCCGTGCTGTTCCTTAATCAGCTCGACGACGCCCCTTTCCGCTGGCAGATACCGGGCCAGCGGGTGGAGCTCGTCACCGCCTTGATCAAGTCGCTGCCCAAACACATCCGCAAGAACTTCGTGCCTGCCCCGGATGTTGCCCGGCAAGCGGCTGCTGCTTTGGAAACCGACTTCGATCCTGCCTCGGACGATCTTGAGGCCTCACTTGAGCTGGTGCTGCGCCGTATCCGGGGACACATCGTTCCTCCGGGATCGTGGAATTGGGACGCCGTTCCGGCGCACCTGCGCGTCAGCTTCAAGGTAGTGGACAGCCGCGGCAAGGTGCTCGACGAAGGCAAGGACCTGGCCGCTCTCCAGGAGCAGCTGGCTCCGGCTACCCGCCGTGCCATCGCCGAATCCCTCGGCGCAACACCCGCGACGACGGCGCGCACCAACGGTCCGAAGGGCGCTGCACATGCCGGCGGTGCCGGATCCCCCAGTGGAAACGGCAGCGGCGGCTCGACCCCGCAGGCCGCCGGTTTCCTCTCAGAGCAAACCGGGCTCACCGCGTGGACTTTCGGAGCTATCGAACGCCAAGTGACGCGCACAGTGAAGGGGCACGATGTCACGGGTTTTCCCGCTCTCGTGGATGAGGGCACATCCGTTGCGTTGCGGGTGTTCCAGACCCGGGCGGAGCAGGAGCCGGCAATGCGCGGCGGCGTTATCCGGCTGCTCGCGCTGCGGGTTCCCGCCCCGGACCGCTACGTCCTGGAACACTTGAACAACACGGAGAAGTTGACGTTCAGCCAGAATCCCCATGGTTCGGTAAGTGCCTTGATTGCCGACTGCGTCCTCGCGGCCATCGACAAGCTGACTCCGGCCGAACTTCCGTGGGACAAGGAGGCATTCGACGCCCTGTACGAGCTGGTCCGTGCGGAACTGATCGACACCGTCTTCACGGTGACCGCCGTCGTCGAACGCATCTTGGGCAGCACACGGCGGATCGAGAAGCAACTCAAGGGCAGCACGAGCCTCGCCTTGATCAGCGCGCTCAACGACATGAAGAGCCAACTGGAGCAACTCGTGTTCCCCGGTTTTGTGGCACGGACGGGCTACGCCCAACTGAGCCAGCTGCCGCGGTATTTGGCCGCAATCGAGAAGCGCCTCGAAAAGCTCCCGAACAATGTCCAGCGTGACGGGCTGAACATGTCGGTGGTTCAGGCGTTGGAGGACGACTACGACGACGCTGTCTCCGCGCTGCTGCCGGGCCGACGGGCAGGAGCTGAATTAACACGGGTGCGCTGGATGATCGAGGAGCTGCGCGTGAGCCTCTTCGCCGTCGAACTCGGCACGGCCTACTCAGTCTCGGAAAAGCGCATCCGCGCGGTTCTCAACCAGGCGCTGGCCCCCGCGTAGCCGGGGCGGTACCAACGCCCGCTCACCTATATGGCCAAATCCCAGGACGCCCGCTCACCTATACGGCCAAATCCCAAGACGCCCGCTCACCTATATGGCCAAATCCCAGGACGCCCGCTCACATATACAGGCATTTCCTTGCCAAAGGTGAGCGAGCGTTTGGGAAGACACCACCAAAGGTGAGCGAGCGTCGCCCCAACTCAATCTGCGGGAACGTACTCGCCATGTCCGGCGGCGACGAGCCCGGCGCGGAGTTTTGCCGCATTCGCGTCGAGCCGGGCAGGGTCCGGGTTGTGCTCCACGGTTCCGAAGTCGAAATCGGCCAGGGACGTTGCCGGGAAGACGTGCACGTGGAAGTGCTCCACTTCGAAGCCCACCACGGACAGTCCCGCCCGTGGTGCGCCGAACGCCTCCACTTGTGCCTTGCCGATTGTCTGCGCGACCGACATGACTTTGTTGAGGAGCTCGGGAGGGACGTCGGTCCAGCGGTCCACCTCTTCGCGCGGCACCACGAGGGTGTGGCCATCGGTCAGCGGGGCGATGGTCAGGAAAGCCACCACGTCGTCGTCCTTCCAGACAAAACGTCCGGGAATCTCGCCGTTGATGATCTTGGTGAAGAGGGTGCTCATACGTCTGCCTTTTCCGAAGGGGGCTGAAGGGTCTTGGTATCGAGGACGAAACGGTATTTGACGTCGCCGGCAACCATGCGGTCGTAGGCTTCATTGAGTTGCCGGGCGGTGACCACTTCGACTTCGCTGACGACGCCGTGCTCAGCGCAGAAATCCAGCATTTCCTGGGTCTCGGCAATGCCGCCGATCAACGAGCCTGCATAGGAGAGCCGCCGCCGGATCAGCGCGCCAGGACTGACCGGAGGCATGTCGGTGGGAGGCAGCCCCAACTGGAAGAGGGCGCCGTTCAGCCGCAAGGTCCGGAAGTACGGGTTCAGGTCATGGGGCGCCGCGACGGTGTCGATAATGACGTCGATAGTGCGGTCGGCGCCTTCCATGGCTTCGGAGTCCTTCGAGAGGATCACGTCGTCCGCACCGAGCTCTATTGCCGCCTCGACCTTGGCATCCGAGGTGGTGAAGACCACCACGTGCGCCCCCATGGCTTTCGCGATCTTGACCGCCATGTGTCCCAGTCCGCCGAGGCCGACGACGCCCACAACGTCCCCCTCCTCGACGTCGAAGTAGCGAAGCGGCGAGTAGGTGGTGATGCCCGCGCACAGCAAGGGCGCCGCCGCGGCCGGGTCAAGGCCCTCGGGAACGCGCAACACGAAGCGGCGGTCAACCACCACGGAAGTGGAGTAACCGCCTTGGGTGATGGCGCCGCCGTTCCGGGAATCCTTCACCCCATAGGTGCCGACGTTTCCGCGTTCGCAATACTGCTCCAAGCCTTCGAGGCAGCTATCGCACTCGCGGCAGGAGTCCACCAAGCAACCGACGCCCACCAGGTCTCCGGGCACGAAGTCGTCGACGGCGGAGCCCACCCGACGGACCCGGCCCACGATTTCGTGGCCTGGGACGAGCGGATAGCTCTGGGCACCCCATTCGCCCCGCGTCGCGTGGACATCGGAGTGGCAAAGACCGCAGAAGTCGATCTCGATCTCGACGTCGTCTTCCTTGGGAACGCGGCGGGCCACTGTCAGCGGGACAAGACCGCTTTCCGCGGAAGTGGCGCCGTATGCGGCCGCCAGGGTCGGCATGCCTTTCGCGGCCACGGGTGGAGCGGGGCTGGCCTCCGCGGTCTCGTCACTCACGACGAGAGGCTTGCCAAGGGGCGGAGGAACGGGGCGTCCGGGAGTCATGCCTCGACGCTACCCCTGCGGGCGGTTTTTCTGCCACTCCGCGCTGCCGTACCCCTCCGGCGTCACCGGACCCATGACTCATGGGCCCGGAGTGCCTAGCGGCGCTGCACCGGTGACAACCGGGTTGGCGTCGAGCGAGGACCATTGCGAAAAGGAGCCCGGGAAGAGGGCTGCCCTGAATCCGGCGATTTCGAGGGCGGCGATTTCGTGGGCTGCCGTCACCCCGGAGCCGCAGTAAACCGCTACCTTGCTGCCTTCGTCGATGCCCAGGGCAGCAAATCTATTGCGGAGCTGCGCTGCGCGGAGGAACGTGCCGTCCGGTCCGAGGTTTCCGCTGGTGGGGGCGCTCAGCGCGCCGGGAATGTGTCCCGCGCGGGGATCAATGGGTTCGATTTCGCCCCGGTAGCGCTCCCCCGCCCGGGCATCGAGAAGGATTCCACGGCTGTGCCAGTCAGCCGCGTCCTCCATGCTGATGGCATCCATGTGGCCGTGTCCAAGCACGACGTCGCCCGGAACCGGCGGTTGCTCGTCCTGCGCCAGCGGGTGGCCTGCGGCGCGCCAGGCACCCAGTCCACCGTCGAGCAGGAAGACGGAATGGAAACCGGCGTCCCGCAGCAGCCACCACAACCGTGCCGCGGCCGTGCTGCCGCTGTCGTCGTAGGCAACCACGGTATCGCCGTCGTTGATCCCCCAGGCACGGGCGCTCCGCTGCAAAGCAGCGGTGGACGGCAACGGATGCCTCCCCTGGCCCTCGGCCGTGGGATCGGCGAGTTCGTGATGGAGGTCCACATAGACCGCGCCAGGAATGTGGGCTTGGCGGAAGTGCGAATGGCCGTGCGGATCGCCCAACACCCACCGGACGTCGAGCAACACAGTCCGCTTGCCCGCATCCATGCGGTCCTTGAGTGCGGCTGCGTCAATGATCGTGGCCATCAAATCTCCTTTGTTTTGCTGTGTCTACCAAACGATTGCGACGCTGCCGCCGTGCAGCTGCCGACCGGCTACCAGCCTATCCTTGGGCGGCAGCCTCCGCCGGTAGGCTGGATCGGTGAGCACTCTACGCAACCAGGACCGGGCATGGGCCAGCGAGGCAATCCGACGAATCGAAGCCGAGAACAACCGCTCGGCGGACACGCACCTCTACGCAGTGCCGCTCCCCGAACACTGGGGTGTCCAGCTCTACCTCAAGGACGAGTCCACGCACCGTTCGGGTAGCCTCAAGCATCGCTTGGCCCGCTCGCTCTTCCTCTACGGCCTGGTCAATGGATGGATCACTGAAGGGACCACCATCGTGGAGGCTTCCAGCGGGAGTACCGCGGTGTCCGAAGCATATTTCGCCAGGCTGATCGGGCTTCCGTTCATCGCTGTGATGACCCGGACCACCAGCCCGGAAAAGATCGCCCTCATCGAAGAGTTCGGTGGCGCCTGCCTCCTTGTGGATCACGCCTCTGAGGTCTACGCAATGGCCGAGGAGGTTGCCCGGACGTCCGGCGGTTACTACATGGACCAATTCACCTTTGCTGAGCGCGCCACCGACTGGCGCGGCAACAACAACATTGCGGAATCGATTTTCGAGCAACTCGCCCTCGAAGAACATCCGGTGCCCGAGTGGATCGTGGTGGGCGCCGGCACCGGCGGCACCAGCGCCACGATCGGCCGGTACCTGCGGTACCACTGCCACTCAACGCGGCTGGCCGTGGTCGATCCTGAAAATTCCGCGTTCTACCCCGGCTGGCGCGACGGCGTCTCGGACTACTCGACGGGAATGCCATCCAGGATCGAAGGCATCGGACGGCCGCGCATGGAACCCAGCTTCGTCCCGGCCGTCATCGACACCATGATCCAGGTCCCCGATGCCGCTTCTGTGGCCGCCATGCGGCACCTGCGCAGGCTGGCCGGGCTGCACGCCGGGCCCTCCACGGGAACCAACCTGTGGGGTGTTTGCCAACTGATTGCCGAGATGGTGGCCCAGGGAAAGCGCGGCAGCATCGTGTCACTCATGTGCGACGCCGGTGATCGCTACGCGGGCAGCTACTACAACCCGGACTGGCTCGCTGAGCGCGGCCTGGATCCCGCCCCGTATGAGGCCGTACTGGCCGACTTCTTCGAGACGGGCACGTGGCCGCGCAGTATGTGAGCGGCGCAGACTGAGCTAGACCTCCACCGACTCGAGCGGCGACAACCTCGCATAGCGGGTACCGTACTTCGCACCGATCCGGGTTACGTGGCCTTCCACCAAACCGCGTCCGAGTTCGTTGAGCAGGCCATCGTGGACCGGGTAGGCCTGGGGTGCGCGGACCGCGATCACGAAGTCAACCACTTCCCCCACCTTTGACCACGGCGCGTGGATGGGCACCAGCAGGGTTTGCACGTCGATGCCATCGGGGACGACGAATGAGTCCCCGGGGTGGAAGACATTTTCGTCCACGAGGTAGCCGATGTTGGCCACCACCGGAATCTGCGGGTGGATGAGGGCATGCTGCCCTCCGAAGGAACGGATCGCGAAACCACCGGCTTCAAAAGAGGTGCCGGGTTCGACGGCGTGTACACGCTCGCCGTCGTCGCCCGCCTTCTCGGCAAGTCGGGACGCGACACCGGAGGGTGCGTGCACCTGCAGCCCTGGGTTTCCCTTGAGGGCTCCGACGACGGCGTCCACGTCCACGTGGTCGGCGTGCTCATGGGTGATCAGCACCGCGTGGGCGCCCGCAAGGGCTTCCTCGGACTCGGAAAAAGTCCCGGGGTCGATCACAAGGACCTGGCTGTCCTTTTGCAGGCGGACACAAGCGTGGGTGAACTTGGTGAGCTTCATGGAGCCAGCCTAGGGGCGGGCCTCCGATGGTGTCCACGAACCGGCGTCCAAGCGTGGCCGGCTGGTAACGTTGGTGTTTGCGAACATCCACATCGAAATGAGTCCACGAATGTCACAGGGCGCCCATGCCGCCACGTCCGGGCCCTCAGCCGAGCCGCTTCCGGCCGCCAAGGATCCCGCCGTCAAAGAGCAGCGCGTCACCAAGCAACGCCTGGCCGTCAGCGCCGCACTGGACGAACTCGACGATTTCGTGAGCACCCAGGAACTGTACCGGCTCCTCCAGAACCAAGGCGTCTCGGTGTCCTTGGCCACGGCCTACCGCATCCTGCAGTCACTTGCCGACGACGGCCTGATCGATGTCCTGAGAAATGCCGATGGCGAAGCCGTCTACCGCCGCTGCGCGGTCACAGGCCACCACCACCATTTGCTGTGCCGCAATTGCGGCAAGGCCGTCGAAGTGGAAGCTCCGGCGGTGGAGACGTGGGCAGCCCGGGTGGCTGCCGAGAACGGCTACACCGAAGTGGCGCACACGGTGGAGATTTTCGGGCTCTGCCCCGAGTGCACTGCCAAGAAGGCCGCGGGCCTGCTCTAGCCGGCTACCGCCTGGTCTTCCACTGCCTGGCCCACGGCAGCGTGGGGACGGACGATCCGGCCGTTGATCCCCCGTTTGACGCGCACGTTGCCGATGACCCGGCACACCACATAGATCAGGAACGACAACGTGGTGACATACGGGCTGATGGGAATCCTGCTGCCGAGCGCCAGGAGGATGCCGCCCACAGTGGCCGTGATCGCAAAGACCACGCTCAACAAGACCACGAGCCGCGGCGACGTGGTGACCCGCAGGGCAGCAGCCGCGGGCGTGATCAGGAGGGCCAGCACCAGAAGCGCGCCGACTATCTGGATGGACAAGGCAACGCTGACGCCGAGCAACACCATGAAGGCAATTGCCAGGCCGCGGACAGGCACTCCCCTGGCTTCCGCCATCTCGGGATCCACACTGGCGAAGCTGAGCGGGCGCCATATCGCGGCCAGAGCGAGCATGACCACCACGGCCGTGCCTGCCAGGACCTGGAGCTGGACAGTGTCGACTGAGACGATCTGGCCGGTTAGTAGCCCGAACTTGTTGGCCGCCCGGCCTTGGTAGAGGGCCAGGAACAAGATGCCCAGGCCTAGCCCGAACGGCATGATGACGCCAATGATCGAGTTCTTGTCCCGCGCCCGGACGCCCATGAGTCCCAGAAGCAGCGCAGCCGCAACGGATCCCGCGAGCGAACCGAAAATGATGTCCACCCCGATAAGCAGGGCAAAGGAGGCACCGGCGAAGGACAACTCCGAAATGCCGTGCACCGCGAAGGCGAGGTCCCGCTTCATGACAAAAGTGCCTATGAGCCCGCCGAGCAGGCCAAGGACCGCACCGGCCCAGATGGAATTCTGGACGAGGGCCAGCAGTTCGCCATAGTTTTCAAAGTTGAAGATGGTGTGCAGGATGCTTCCGAGATCCATTTAGTGACCTTCCTCCACACCGGCGTGGGCGTCATCGTGGTAGTGCGTCGTCGCGTCCGGAAGGCCGACGACGACGATCCTGCCGTTCGCGCGGATGACCTCAACGCGGCTGTTGTACAGCTCGGACAGGACCTCGGTGGTCATGACCTCTTCCGGTGTTCCCACGCGGAACCTGCCGCCGGCAAGGTAGAGGACGCGGTCTACGTAGTCGATGACCGGGTTGATCTCGTGCGTCACGAACACCACGGCGCTGTTCCGCTCGTGGCATTGCTGGTTGATGAGGGCACTTACGGCCTGCTGGTGGTGCAGGTCCAAAGACAGCAGCGGTTCGTCGCAGAGCAGGAGTTCAGGCTCCGCGGCAAGGGCTTGTGCAACCCGGAGCCTCTGTTGCTCGCCACCGGACAATTGGCCAAGCGGTACGCGGGCGTAGTCACTCGCCCCCACCAAGTCCAGGAGGGCGTCGACGCGCTCATTGACGGCCTTGGCCTTGATCCGCAGGCCCCAACGGTGGCCGTCGACGCCGAGGGCCACGAGGTCCCTGGCGCGCAAGGGCGTATCCGGAGCAAAGGACTTCTGCTGCGGGATATAGCCGATTTTCCGGCTGCCACGTTCCACGGCCTGTCCGGCCACGGTCACCGTCCCCGAGTGAAGCTGCTGCAAACCGAGGAGGACTTTGAGGAAGCTGGTCTTGCCGCTGCCGTTGGGGCCGAGCACAGCGAAGAACTCACCCGCCTGGATGTCCACGTCGAGGTCCTTCCAGAGGGCCCGTTGGCCAAACTGGAGGCCCGCGCCGCGAAGGCTCACTACCGGTGTCAAAAAGAATCCTCGATCCATGGGGTTCGCGAAGAGATGTCGCTGCCGGCCTGCACTTGGATGAACAGGGAGGGCCCCGCAGCCGCCCTGTATATCTTAGGACGATTGCGGGGCCCGTCTGTTCGTATCTGCATAGGCCTTTACTTGTTCAGGGCAGCAGCAACGTTGCCCACATTGTCCGTCATCCAGGCAGCGTAGTCCTTGCCCTCGGGAAGTGTCTCGGTAAAAGCGATCACCGGGACGCCGGCAGCAGTTGCCGCGGCCTTCAGCTTTTCCGTCTCAGCACTGGCGGTCTGCTCGTTGTACGCGAGGAAGCGAACCGACTTCGAGGCAATCAGATCGCTCGTTTCCTTGACCGCTGCCGGCGGAACGTCCGAGCCGACCTCAATGGCATGGCTGAATTCCTCGGGCGTCTTGTTCTCCAAGCCCGCAGCCTCAAGCAAATACCCCGGTACGGGCTCTGTAACCGCTACCGGAGCGGAACCCTTGGAAGCCTTGATCGCTGCGACTTTGGCGCTGAGTCCGGTCAGCGAGGACTTGAACTTGTTGGCATTGGCGGTAAAGGTCTTGGCATCGGCGGGGTTCAGGCTTCCGAGCTTCGCAGCGATAGCATCGGCCACTTTCGCCATCGCGTCGAAGTTGTACCAGACGTGCTCGTTGAACCCTTCCGGCACCGCTGAGGGAGATGTGCCGGCCGTGGCCGCGGGAAGGAGCCCGGAGACGTTGACGGCGGTAAGGGTCTTGTCCGCAGCGACCTTGCTGTCATCGGCCAGCTTGCTGAAGAAGTCGTCGTAGCCCGCGCCGTTGTCGATCACCAATTGGGCCTTGGAGACGGCCAGCTTGTCCTGGGTGCTTGCCTCGTAGGAGTGCGGATCCTGGCTGGTCTTGCTGATGATGGAGGTGACTGACACTTTGTCACCGCCGACGCTCTTGGCGATGTCGCCGTACACGCTGGTTGAGGCCACCACGTCGATCACCCCGGAGGACGACGACGGCGCCGTCGCGGCGGGTGCCGCGCATGCGGAAAGCAGGACTGCCAGGCCCGCGGAAGCGGCAAGCGAAAGGCGGGCGGCAAGGGAAAGGCGGGCGGCGGCACGACGCACGGAAAACCTCGGATCTACCGAATCAAGCACAACAGGGGACTCCATGAGTGTACCCGCAAATGGGAATGATTCCTATTTAGAATTTTGGGCGGCTCCTGCCGGCCCCGTTGGAGGCCAGCAGGAGGTTACGCTGATTCCGTTCCGCCCAGCCGTCGGATTCCCCTGGCCTGGGTGGCGTCGCGGATCTCGCCCACAAGCTGTTCGATGACGTCTTCCAGGAACAACACCCCCAGAGTCGCACCGCCCGTCCCCACCACGCGACCCAGGTGCGAGCCGGTCCGCTGCATCACGGCCATCGCATCTTCAATCTCGTCCTCCGGTGCGAGGTTCACGAGGGACCGGATCCGGCTTTCCGCGATCGGATAGCGGCGCCCTTCCTCGGGAATGGAAAGCACATCCTTGATGTGAAGGTAGCCGGTCAGCTCACCGTCGTCGTCCAACACGGGGAAGCGTGAGAAACCGGTGCGGCTGACCGCTTTCTCGAGTTGCCGCGGCGTCGAGCCAGGCTTGAGCGTGACGAGTTTGTCCAGCGGCACCATGATGTGCGCAGCGGTGTGCTCGGAAAACTCCAAAGCGCCGCTCAGCAGGCCGGCGTCGTCGTCCACCAGCCCGTGACGGGTCGATTCCTGCACGATGGACTGCACTTCCTCGAGGGTAAAGGAGGAGGTCACCTCGTCCTTGGGCTCGATCTTCATCAAGCGAAGGATGCGGTTGGCCAGCCAGTTCAGCGTCCAGATGACGGGCTTCACGAAGCGGGCCACGTGGACCAACGGCGGCGCCAGAAGCAAAGCCGCCTTGTCTGCGACCGAAACAGAGATGTTCTTGGGGACCATCTCGCCAAAGGTGACATGCAGGAAGGTGACCGCGAGCAAGGCAACCGCAAACGCGATGACGTCCGCCAATTCAACCGGGACGCCCACGGACTCCAGCGGTGCCCCCAGCAAATGGTGGATGGCAGGCTCGGCCACGAGCAGAATCAGCAAAGAACACACCGTGATGCCAAGCTGGGCACACGCCAACATCAGCGAGACGTGTTCCATCGCATAGAGGGTGGTCTGCGCGCGTTTTGACCCGCGTTGGGCCAAAGGCTCGATCTGGCTGCGGCGCGCAGACATTACGGCAAACTCGGCGCCGACAAAGAAGGCGTTGCCGATCAACAGCACCACGAGCCACAGTATTCCTGCCCAGTCGCTCATGCGGCACGTCCTTTACGGCTGGTTTTGGCCACGGGGTTGCCTACGGCATCGCCTGCAGAACCGCCGGACCCCTTGCTCAACCGCTTGCTGGCCTGCTTCCTGCTTTGCCATCCGTTCGAATCGCTTTCCGCTGTGCCAATTTCGCCGGTGCCGTCACCGTCGTCGGCGTCACCGCCAGTGTCGGGCGCCGTGGGGTGGAAACATATGCGGTCGATCCGGCGGCCGTCCATCCGGGTGACGGCCAGCGTGCCGCCGCCGGCCTCGACGACGTCGCCGACCATCGCGATCCGGCCAAGTTGGCTCATGACGTAGCCACCCACGGTTTCGTAGGCGGGGTGGTCGGGAACCGTGAGGCCCGGGATCTGTTCACTGACCTCGTCCGGACGCAATAGTCCGGGAAAATACCAATCCCCCGAGGCGCTCTGCAGCAATCCGGGCCGGACCCTGTCGTGCTCATCCGCCACCTCGCCGACGATTTCCTCCACCAGGTCCTCAAGGGTGGCGATCCCCGCAGTTCCGCCGTACTCGTCAAGCACGACGGCGAGTTGCAGGTTGCCCTCGCGGAGTTCCAAAAGCAGGGCGTCAAGATGGATGGTCTCGGGAACGCTCAGGACTTCGGACATGATGGCTCCGGCCTCCAGCCGGCTCCGGCGTTCCGACGGGACTGACACGGCTTTCTTGATGTGCACCACGCCCCGGATGTCATCGGCCGATTCGCCGATGACCGGGAAGCGCGAATACCCGGTCCGCCGGGCCGCTTCGATGATGTCCGACACGGGCTGGTCGGCGTCGATGGTTTCCATGCGGATGCGCGGGGTCATGACGTCGGCCGCCGTACGCGCCGAGAAATTCAGGGTCCGGGCAACAAAGTTGGCCGTCCCGGCGTCGAGGGTTCCCAGCTCTGCCGAACGGCGCACCAGGGAGGCCAGTTCAGAAGGCGAGCGCGCGCCAGAGATCTCCTCCTTGGCCTCGAGTCCCACAAGGTTGAGCACCTTGTTCGAGAAGCCATTGAGCACAATGATTGCGGGCTTGAACACGGCCGTGAACATCAGTTGCGGGCGGGCCAGCGCCCGGCCGAGCGGAAATGCCAAGGCCAGGGCCATGTTCTTGGGAACGAGTTCGCCGATCAGCATCGACAAGCCGGTAGCGAAGGCCATGGCCAGGATGAGCGACAAGGACTGGGCAGCAGCCTCAGGCAGCCCGGCCCAAAGAAGCGGTCCGTGCAAGAGGGAGCCGACCGATGGCTCCATGACGAAGCCGGTCAGCAAGGTGGTGAGGGTGATCCCCAATTGGCAGCTCGAGAGCTGGGTAGAAAGGGATCTGAGGCATCTGAGCAACGCCTCGGCGGCGTGGTCGCCGCCGTCGACCGCTCTTTGGACCGTTGACTGGTCGAGTGCCACGAGTGAGAACTCGACGGCTACGAAGAAGCCGGTGCCCAGAATCAGGAGCACGCCGGCGAGAAGGAAAAGCCACTCCATTAGAGGCCGCCGGATCGTGCGGAGGGCAGGAGCAGGGCACCAGGAGGGCTACAGGCTGGTTGGCCCGGCGGGGGTTGGTCGGACGCAGCGGATGAGCGATCCGCCGACCGGCCGGCCAGGAGATCCGGAGTGCGATGGGCATGTGTACGGGTATTGCCGGCTCGGCGGGTGCGCTGCGCGGAGATTGCCGAACGGCTTCCCCTGCAGCTCCCAGGCCGGCACCTAGAATTACTGTCCATAAGAATTCAAGTCTACAGTCCGGCCGAGACGCGGCTTCACGCGACTTCACCGGCCTAAGCCGGGCTCTGCGACGCAGCAAACGACCAGAAAATCCCGGGAAAGAAGACCCCCCTGCGGACGCAAAAGCCGGGCCATCCCGCCTTCAGCATGATTTAGGTCACCACTATTGGCAGATAGCCGCCGCTCGTCACTAGACTGGCTAGGGTCTGAGTTCGCGGGACCCGGACCCTGGCTCGCCTTGCACCCCCCTGCAGTCCCCGGGCCAGCTGGAAATCAACACTCATGGAAGAGGCGTATTTCAAGTGCCAGAGCAGCCAAGCCACCGTCTACCCGAGGAATTTGGCGGAAACGAGTGGCTCGTTGACGAACTGTACGAGCGGTACCAACAGGACAAGAATTCGGTCGACGCCAAGTGGTGGCCGCTTTTCGAGTCCTTCGATACCGCTGACGGCACTTCTTCCAACGGAACATCAGCAGCCCCTGCCAACCCTCCCACTCGCGAAATTCCTGTCGTGGCACAGGCCGCCGCAACGGCAATGACGCCGGTCGCGCCCGTGGTTGCCCCGGCAGCTCCCCCTGCCGCCCCCGCACCTGCTCCGGCTGCTCCCGCGGCACCGGTCAAGAAGGCACCGGCCACTGTCGCCAAGGACGGCGCGCAGAAGCCATCCGACGGCAGCCAGTCCCAGCCGATCCCGGCACAGCTTCCCAAGAGCACCAAAGCTCCCACCCCGCCGGAAGAGGACGTCGTCTCCGTCCTCCGTGGTCCGGCCAAGGCCATTGCGTCCAACATGGTCATGAGCCTTGAGGTTCCTACCGCCACGAGCGTCAGGGCCGTTCCTGCCAAACTCCTGATCGACAACCGCGTTGTCATCAATTCCAACCTTGCCCGTGCCCGTGGCGGCAAGGTTTCCTTCACCCACCTCATCGGCTACGCAGTGGTCCGCGCACTGTCCCAGTTCCCGTCGATGAACGTGTACTACGACGAAGTGGATGGCAAGCCCGTTGCCGTGCAGCCCGCGCACGTCAACTTCGGCATCGCCATTGACATGCCCAAGCCCGATGGCACGCGCCTCCTGATGGTTCCCAACATCAAGAAGGCCGAAACGATGAACTTCGCGGAGTTCTGGCACACCTACGAAGACCTCATCAAGCGCGCGCGCAACGGCAAGCTCACGGCGGACGACCACGCGGGCACCACCGTGTCCCTGACAAACCCGGGCGGCATCGGCACCGTGCACTCCGTGCCCCGGCTCTCGAAGGGCCAGGCCGCCATCATCGGCGTCGGAGCCCTCGACTACCCGGCCGAGTGGCAAGGCGCGAGCGAGAAGATCATCGCCCAGAACGCCATCAGCAAGATCCTCACGCTGACGTCCACGTACGACCACCGTGTCATCCAGGGTGCCGGAAGCGGCGAGTTCCTCAAGCTCGTCCACCAGCTCCTCCTCGGTGCCCAGAACTTCTACGACGAGATCTTCGAAGCGCTGCGCATTCCCTACGAGCCCGTCCGTTGGAGCCCCGACCTCCAGGTCGACCCCGCTGACGAAATCAACAAGGTTGCCCGGATCCAGCAGTTGATCCACTCCTACCGGGTCCGCGGCCACCTCATGGCAGATACGAACCCCCTCGAATACGTCCAGCGCAAGCACCCGGACCTCGACGTGCTGACCTATGGCCTCACCCTGTGGGACCTGGACCGCGAGTGGCCCACCGGCGGATTCGGCGGCAAGCCGATGCTCAAGTTCCGCGACATCCTGGGCGTCCTCCGCGACGCCTACTGCCGCACTACGGGCATTGAGTACATGCACATCCAGGAGCCCGAAGAACGCAAGTGGTTCCAGGACCAGGTGGAGCACCCGTACTCCAAGCCGAGCCGCGAAGAGCAACTGCGCATCGTATCCAAGCTCAACGCAGCAGAGGCCTTCGAAACCTTCCTGCAGACCAAGTTCGTGGGCCAGAAGCGATTCTCCCTCGAAGGCGGGGAATCCCTGATTCCGCTGCTGGACACCATCATTTCCGACGCCGCCGACGACGGACTCGACGAAGTCGCGATCGGCATGGCCCACCGTGGCCGCCTCAACGTGCTCACCAACATCGCGGGCAAGACGTACGCCCAGGTGTTCCGCGAGTTCGAAGGCACCCAGGACCCCCGCTCGGTGCAGGGCTCGGGCGACGTCAAGTACCACCTCGGCACCGAGGGCACGTTCACATCGGACAACGGCAATGAGACCAAGGTCTACCTCGCCGCCAACCCGTCCCACCTCGAAGCGGTTGACTCCGTGCTTGAAGGCATTGTCCGGGCCAAGCAGGACCGGCTGGACCAAGGCGAGGCGTTCCCCGTGCTGCCCATCATGGTCCACGGCGACGCCGCGTTTGCCGGCCAGGGCGTTGTGGCGGAAACGCTCAACTTGTCCCAGCTGCGCGGTTACCGCACCGGTGGAACCATCCACATCATCGTGAACAACCAGGTCGGCTTCACCACCGCACCGTCGTCGTCGCGCTCTTCGACGTACTCCACCGACGTGGCCAAGATGATCCAGGCTCCGGTCTTCCATGTGAACGGCGACGACCCCGAGGCCGTGGTGCGCATCGCGCAGTTGGCCTACGAGTTCCGCCAGCGCTTCCACAAGGACGTCATTGTGGACATGGTGTGCTACCGCCGCCGTGGACACAACGAGGGCGACGACCCCTCGATGACGCAGCCGCTCATGTACAATCTCATCGAAGCCAAGCGCTCCGTCCGCAAGCTCTACACGGAATCCCTCATCGGACGTGGCGACATCACCGAGGACGAAGCCGAACAGTTGCTGCGCGACTACCAGGAACGCCTTGAGCGCGTCTTCGCGGAGACACATGCTGCACAGACTTCGCCTATCCCGATCATCACGGCGGATTCCGCCGCGGTGTCGGACATCGAGCGTCCCATCGCCCAGCAGGCGGACTTCGGCACCAACGCGCCGGCCACCACCGCCATTTCAGCCGAAATGCTGCAGCGGATCGGCCAGGCGCACCTCGATATTCCGGAAGGCTTCACGGTCCACTCCAAGCTCAAGCAGCTCCTGGAGAAGCGTGAGCAGATGTCCCGCGAAGGCGGCATCGACTGGGGCTTCGGCGAGATCGCGGCCTTTGGTTCGCTCGTCATGGAGGGCGTCCCCGTCCGCCTCGCCGGCCAGGACTCCCGCCGCGGCACGTTCGTTCAGCGTCACGCTGTTTTCCACGACCGCGCCAACGGCAGCGAGTGGATGCCGCTGGGCAACCTGAGCGACGATCAGGCCAAGCTGTGGATCTACGACTCCTTGTTGTCCGAATACGCGGCCATGGGCTTCGAGTACGGCTACTCCGTGGAACGCCCGGACGCCTTGGTGCTGTGGGAGGCCCAGTTCGGTGACTTCGTCAACGGTGCACAGACCATCATCGACGAATTCATCTCCTCGGCCGAGCAGAAGTGGGGCCAGCGTTCCTCGCTCGTGCTCATGCTGCCCCACGGGTACGAAGGCCAGGGACCGGACCACTCGTCCGCACGCATCGAGCGCTTCCTGCAGCTTTGTGCCGAGGACAACATGATCGTGGCGAACCCCACCACGGCCGCCTCGCACTTCCACTTGTTGCGCCGGCAGGCTTACAGCCGTCCGCGCAAGCCGCTTATCATCTTCACTCCGAAGCAGCTTTTGCGCCTCAAGGGTGCGGCTTCAGCGGTGGAGGACTTCACCACGGGCGGCTTCAAGCCGGTCATCGGCGAACACGAGCCCCTTCAGGCACAGAGCGTTGACCGCGTGATCCTGGTTTCCGGCCGCCTGTACTACGATCTTCTGGCGAACCGGCAGAAGACCGGCGACACGTCGACTGCGATCATCCGCCTGGAGCAGCTGTACCCGCTGCCCCAGGCCCAGCTCGAGGCGGAACTGGCCAAGTACCCGAACGCCGACATCGTCTGGGCGCAGGACGAACCCGCCAACCAGGGTCCGTGGCCGTTCATCGGCTTGAACCTGCCGCAGGCACTGGACCGCAAGGTCCGGCTCGTTTCGCGTCCGGCATCGGCCTCTACGGCAGCCGGTTCGATGAAGCGCCACAGCGCTGAACAGGCCACGTTGCTCAAGCAGGCATTCGAACGCAAGTAACCCTCAAAAGAGAAGGCCGCCCGGCTGGAGGTTCAATACCCGCTTCCAGCCGGGCGGTTCTGTTTAATGGAACAAGTGCCCGGTGATCCAGCCGCCCGGCCGGGCACAGTGCAAGGACCGCAACGTTTGGTGAAGAGGTAACCGTGGAAGACAGGAAGCTGCGCATCGCAGCTGTTGGTGATGAACTACTCGCCGGGCTCGGTGACCCCGGGGCCTTGGGCTGGCTCGGAAGGGTTCTTGCGCGGACTCCCCAGGACTCCGTTCCCGTGGAGAGCTACTCGCTTCCCTGCCCCATGGAGGGCACGGAGGGCCTTGCGGCGCGCTGGCTCGACGAAGCCGGGAGACGCTTCAGCAACGTCCACGAAAACCGCCTCGTGATCGGTTTGTCCGGCCGCGACATCGAATTCGGTGTCTCTACGGCACGCAGCCGCCTCAATCTTGCCAATATCCTCGACGGGGCGTCCCAAAGCAACATCGAAGTATTCGTCGTCGGTCCACCACCCACGCTGGACCCGGCCAAGAACCGCCGGATCGCGGAACTCAATGCCGCATTTGCGGACGTCACCACCCGCCGCAACCACCACTACGTCGACACGTTCTCGCCGTTGCTCAACCACGAACAGTGGCGCACCGACCTCGCTGCGAATGGCGGCACCCCGGGCCAAGCGGGCTACGGGCTCATGGCCTGGCTCGTGTTGCACCGCGGCTGGTTCCAGTGGTTGAGGATCGCCCAGCCGGAATAGCCAGGGCCCGAGGCACCCCTCCCGCAGTCAGGACCCATTGCCAAGCGCGATATCGCGATATATCGTGAATTCATCAACGCGATATATCGCGACAATGGTAGCGCAGCAATGGAGGGGCCATGTCAGAAGAGAACTGGACCGTTACCGGTCCGCAGACCATCGACGTCGACGGCGTCCGCTCACTCAAGCTGGGGATCGTCAAGGGTCGCTTCGACGTCGTCACGCACGACGAGGCGATCACCAGGATCGAAGTCTCGGAGATCGACGGCGATCCACTGAGCGTCAGCCTCATTGACGGCCGGCTCGAGGTCCGCCACCAGTTGCACGGCCCCCAGGGCTGGTTCCGCAACCTGATGGGGACCGTCAACAACACCAGCACCAACACGATCGTCATTAGCATCGCACTGCCAGCCGGCGTCGACGTCGAAGCAGGAACCGTGGGCGGCGACGGCATGGTGTCGGGAGTCACCGGCCATATCCGCCTCAACACAGTGTCCGGGTCAGTCCTCGCGGACGGCACGCGGGGCGAGCTTCACGTCAACACCGTGAGCGGCGAAGTCATCGCCCGAAACCACGACGGCGTCATGACCGCCAAGAGCGTCTCGGGCGAAGTCACGGCTTCGGGCCGTTTCAAGAACATCCGGGCCAATACTGTCAGCGGCGACCTCAGCTTCGACCTTCACGGCTACACCCAGGATTTCGGAGCCAACTCCATTTCAGGGGACGTCACTGTCCGCCTTCCGCATGACGTGGGCGTGGACATCGTGGCCAAGACGGCAAGTGGCACCGTGATGATCGATGACCAGCTCTATGCCCAGTCAGGCGGAAGGGTCCAGACCATCGTTGGCCCTGACGAGCGGCTCATGGTGGCACGCACCAATTCCGTGTCCGGAAAGACCTCCATCATCCATGGCAGTGCGCCAGCCCCCGGAACAACGCACTCAGCACCCGGAGAAGAGGAAGCCTGATGCCGCCCGTCTTTGCCCACGGAGCCCTCCGGCTTTACCTGCTGGCGCTCCTGGAATCAGGCCCCAAGCACGGATACGAGCTCATCAAGGCCCTCGGCGAACGCTTCGGCGGGACCTACTCGCCCAGTGCCGGAACCATCTATCCGCGCCTTGGCAAACTCGAGGAAGAAGGACTCGTAGCCACCAGCAGCGACGGGCGCCGGACCAACTACTCCATCACCGCGGCCGGACTGGCCGAACTCAACAGCCGACGGCAGGAACTGGCCGACGTCGAGGACAACATCTCCGCCTCCGTGCGGCGCTTGGCCGACAATCTCCGAGACGACATCCGCAGCAACATGCGCGGCTTGCGTGCAGACCTGGCGGCGACTGCCGAAGCCGCGCGAGCCAATGCGAAGTCCGCGGACTTCCAGTCGTGGGCCGGAAGCTACTCTCCGGAGGGACACCGCATCCTGAAGGAAGCCGAAATGATGGTCCAGTCCTTCCGTGATGACATCCGGGTGGAGCTGCGACAGCACGCCGGCTCCAAGGCCCTGACTCCGGTCGCCCTTGAGACCGTGCGCACTGTCCTGGACCAGGCCAGGATCTCCATCCGGAATTCCCTGCGCGGCTGAGTGCCCCGATTCCCTCCGCGGTTGGCCGGCACGGTTCGCGGGGCGGCCCCGTGATGTGGGAGACTGGAGGGCAGCTTTATTGAGTATCAAGAATCTAAGGAGGCCAGCTATGAGCAAGCGTGCACGTAAGCGTCGTGACCGTAAGCGCGGCGGCGCAAACCACGGCAAGCGTCCCAACACCTAAGCCAGCGGCTTAGCGTAAGACTTAATGCGGAGGGCCCCGGAAACCATCAGGTTTCCGGGGCCCTTGCCGTTTGAGGCTGTTAGACGTCCACGGACTTCATAGCGTGGATCCTGTCCAGGATCGAGTTCTTGAGATTCTCAGGAGCCGCTTCCGTACAGGAGCGCTTGACGACGGTGCGAATGACGCACTCAAGGTCGTATTGCTCGGTGCACTCCGGGCAGTCTTCCAGATGCACCTTGATCTCTGCGATGTCCTCGCGGGTCAACGCACCATCGAGGTACTCGTAGATACGCTGCATCCGAGCATCGTCGCAGTCGCCCAATCCTTGGCAGCTCATTTCCTTTTCTCCTGTTTTTTGCTTGTGGCCGCGCCCACGGCCAAGGCCTTTTCTTCCGCGCCGGCGCTGATTCCCCGTTCTGCGGCGTAGTCCGCCAACAGATCGCGCAACATTTTCCTGCCGCGATGAAGCCGGGACATGACCGTGCCGATCGGGGTATTCATGATGTCTGATATTTCCTTGTAGGCGAAGCCTTCGACGTCAGCGAAGTACACCGCGAGCCGGAATTCCTCCGGAATGGACTGCAGGGCGCTCTTCACGTCCGAGTCCGGCAAATGGTCCAGTGCCTCCGCCTCCGCAGAACGCAGCCCCGCCGACGTATGGGACTCCGCCCGCGCCAGCTGCCAGTCTTCGATGGTGTCCGAATTCGACTGCAACGGTTCGCGCTGCCGCTTCCGGTAGAGGTTGATGTACGTATTGGTCAGGATGCGGTACAGCCACGCCTTGAGGTTGGTACCCGGCTTGTACTGGTGGAAGGCGGAGAAGGCCTTGGTGTAGGCCTCCTGGACCAGGTCCTCGGCGTCGGACGGATTCCTGGCCATGCGCATGGCGGCCGAATAAAGCTGGTCGACATACTGCATCGCGTCGCGTTCGAAGCGCGCCCTCCGTTGTTCGGGGGTCTCCGTTGCGAAGTCCACCGCAATCTCGACGTCGGACTCAACCGTCGCGTCGCCGTCGGACGTTGCGTCCGTGACTTCGGTCGCTGCCTTGTACATGGCCGCTGCGGCCGGATCCATGGTGCTCATTGCATCCAAGTCTACTGTCACCCTCCGGGAGTCCCCTGGCAGCTCCCGCCCAAGCGCCAAGTGTCCCTCGCGGTCCTTAACCAAGGCCAAAAAACCATCTCCACTCAAACGACATGACAAAGCGCGGCACCACACACACGCCACAATCCAAGGTCCAGCCCATGCCGCACCTTCTTCTGACAACGGCAAGCTCCGGGCAAATATTCCGCAAAGATGCAAGACTAGATCCGACTGCACCCCGTGAACACCGCACCACTTGAACGCAGCACCACCTGAACACCGTGGCACGCCATCCAGGAGGCAAAACATGTCCCTCGTCCGTTTTCTCGCCAGGCCAATGTTGGCTTCCAGTTTTGTCGTCGCAGGGCTGGACAAGCTCAAGAACGCGGATGACACTGCCAAGCAGCTCTCTCCGCTGCTCCGCCGCGCTTCCGAGTCACTGCCTTTCCCGGCGGACGAGAAGACGCTGGCGAGGGTCATCGGCGGTGCGCAAGTGGGCGCCGGCGCCTTGCTGGCACTCGGCAAATGCTCCCGGTTCTCGGCAAGCGTGCTTGCCGGCATCTCGGTCCTGAACACTTTTGTCGAGTGGCGTTCTGCCGACATCAGCACCAAGGAAGGCCGGCTCGCCCGCCGCGCCCAGTTGCTCAAGAACATTTCGCTGACGGGTGGCGTTTTCCTCGCCGCCGTCGACACCGCGGGCAAACCAAGCCTCGCATGGCGTGCCGAACACCTCGCCATGGACGCCAAGAAGGCCACGGGCAAACAGTTCAAGAAGACAGACCGGGCCGTCCGCAAGGCCGTAGACAACGCAGTTGGAGCATAAGGAAGCATGCCAGGAATCCCCGCCACGCAGACCGACGATTCAGGAAGCGCCACGGCGCCCGCACTCCCCCTGTGGCCGGCACCCTTCGCCAGCCACCCTGTGGATGCCACGGTCACGGTTCCCGGCTCGAAGTCGCTGACCAACCGTTATCTGGTCCTGGCGGCCTTGGCCAACGGCCCAAGCAGGCTGCGGGCACCCTTGCATTCGCGGGATTCCGCCTTGATGGTCGAGGCCTTGCGCCAGCTTGGCGCCACCATCACCGAAGTTCCCGGCGATGGACACTACGGCCCGGACCTTGAAGTCACCCCCATCGATCCCGCGGCCACGGCGTCGGAGACCGCCATCGACTGTGGCCTGGCCGGCACGGTCATGCGCTTTGTGCCGCCGCTCGCGGCCCTCCGCAACGGCGCTTCGGTGTTCGACGGCGACCCCCACGCGCGGCTTCGTCCCATGGGCACCATCATCGAAGCCCTCCGGACACTCGGAGTGGAAGTCAGCGGCCTCGACGGGCATACAGCGAACTCCCTCCCGTTCAAGGTTTCCGGCACAGGCTCTGTCCGCGGCGGCCACTTGGTGATCGACGCGAGCGCTTCGTCGCAGTTCGTCTCCGCCCTGTTGCTGGTCGGCGCCCGGTTCGATGAGGGCCTTCACCTCGAGCATGTCGGCAAGCCCGTGCCGAGCCTCGACCACATCAACATGACCGTCTCGGTCCTGCGCGGCGTCGGAGTGCAGGTGGATGACTCCGTGCCGAACCATTGGCGGGTCGCCCCCGGCACCATCCAGGCGTTCGACGAGAGGATCGAGCAGGACCTTTCCAACGCGGGTCCTTTCCTCGCCGCGGCGTTGGCCACGAAGGGAACCATCCGCATCCCCAACTGGCCGGCCAACACCACGCAAGTCGGGGACCTTTGGCGGGACATCCTCGCCACCATGGGTGCAACCGTCACGCTGGACAACGGCACACTGACGGTCACCGGCGGACCGGAAATCCTGGGAGCGGACTTCGACGAAACCAGCGAACTCGCTCCTACCGTAGCGGCATTGTGCGCCCTGGCAACCGGTCCTTCCCGGCTCACCGGCATCGCGCATTTGCGGGGACACGAAACGGACAGGCTGGCGGCGCTGGTCGCCGAGATCAACCGGCTCGGCGGCGACGCCGAGGAAACCAGCGACGGCCTGGTGATCCGGCCCGCAGCGCTGCACGCCGGCGTCGTGCACAGCTACGCCGACCACCGCATGGCTACTGCGGGCGCCATCCTGGGGCTCGCCGTCGAGGGTGTCCAGGTTGAAGACATCGCAACGACGTCAAAGACCATGCCGGAATTCCCGCACATCTGGGCGTCGATGCTCACTGCCGGCGCAGCTGCCGCGGACACCGTTTCAATGGAGACAAGCAACTGACGATGGCTCGCGACGCACGCTCCTGGGATGAGTCCGATGTCCGGATCCGCCCCAACAAGAAGGGCACACGACCCCGTACGAAGGACCGCCCCAGCCACGACGACGCCGTGATCGGGCGTATCATCACAGTCGACCGCGGGCGCTACACCGCGATCGTGGGCGAAAGCTCGGACAACGAGCGCATCGTCATCGCGGCCCGCGCCCGGGAGCTCCGTCGCTCCCCTGTGGTTCCCGGAGACTTCGTAGCGCTCGTCGGCGATGTGTCCGGAGCACCGGACACCCTCGCCCGCCTCGTGCGCGTCGAGGAGCGAAAGACACTCCTGCGGCGAAGTGCCGATGACACGGATCCGATCGAGCGGGCCGTCGTCGCCAACGCCGACCAGCTCGTGGTGGTGGTTGCGGCAGCCAATCCGGAACCACGCACCGGATTCATCGACCGCGCCTTGGTGGCAGCGTACGACGCCGGAATCGAGCCGCTGCTGCTCGTCACCAAAGCAGATGTCAAAGATCCGACGGAACTACTCGCCAACTATGTGAGCCTCGGTTTCCCGATCATCATCAGCCGGACGGCCGACGCCGGCGCCTCCGGAATCGACGCCCGCTCCGACGACGGCCTGTCCGCCCGCCTCGACAGTGACGCCGTCGGCCAGTTGCGGGACTACCTCGACGGCAAGGTCACCGTCCTCCTGGGCCATTCCGGCGTCGGGAAGTCCACTATGGTGAACGCCCTCACCGGGGCCGAGCGCGCCACAGGCGGGGTCAACGCCGTGACGGGGCGCGGACGCCACACCTCGTCCTCTGCCCTCGCACTGAAGCTCAGCGACGCCCCTGGCGGAAGCTGGATCATCGATACGCCCGGCATCCGTTCTTTCGGCCTCGCCCACGTGAACCCGGACCGCATCCTGCACGCCTTCCCGGACCTGGAACCGGGGACGGAAAGGTGCGAGCGGGGTTGCAAGCACGATGCCTCCGCCGTTCGATGCGGGCTGGATTCCTGGGTCGCCGAAGGCCACGCGGGCGAGGCCGGCCCCGCCCGCCTCGCATCGCTCCGCAGGCTCCTTGGTGCGGACCCGCGTATGGAAGCCCAAGAGGCCAAGGAACTGGGTACGGTCAACTAACTCAGCGCATGCCGTCCTACCTCCCCGGCTCACCGGGGAATAGACGGTAGTTTGGAACCATGACCCAACCCGATTCGAGCTACAACGACGACCTGCGGCTAGCCCATGTGCTGGCCGATTCCGTCGATTCCCTGACAATGGAGCGGTTCAAGGCGCTGGACCTCCAGGTGGAGACCAAACCCGACCTGAGCCCAGTCACCGATGCCGACAAAGCCGCCGAGGAAGCAATACGCGGGCAGCTCTCCCGCTCCCGCCCCCGCGACGCCGTCCTCGGCGAAGAATTCGGCAGCACGGGCCACGGCTCGAGGCGTTGGATCATCGATCCCATCGATGGGACCAAGAACTTCGTGCGCGGCGTACCCGTCTGGGCTACGCTCATCGCCCTCGTGGACGAGGGCGAAGTAGTAGTGGGGCTCGTGAGCGCTCCGGCGCTCGGCAAGCGTTGGTGGGCGGCCAAGGGCTCCGGCGCCTACATGGGCCGGTCGCTGGCCGCAGCCACCCGGTTGAAAGTTTCCAACGTGTCCCGGCTCGAAGACGCCTCGCTTTCCTACTCCGAGCTTTCCGAGTGGAAGCAGCACGGGAAGCTGGACAACTTCCTGGGCCTCGAGAACGATGTCTGGCGCAGCCGTGCGTACGGCGATTTCTGGTCCTACTGCCTCGTTGCCGAGGGCGCCGTGGACATCGCCGCCGAACCGGAACTCCAGGTCTACGACATGGCCGCCCTAGTGCCGATCGTCACCGAGGCCGGCGGACGCTTCACATCCCTGGATGGCGCGGACGGCCCCTTCGGCGGAAACGCCGTCGCCACTAACTCGATCCTCCATTCCGAGGTCCTCAAGAGGCTCAACCCCGAACTCGACGACCTTCTGTAGTCCCCTCCTGTTCACTGAATAAACGACGGCGGACGCCCCCTTTTGGGGGCGTCCGCTGCTTTTTCTTCGGCTGAAGGCACATTTTTCGGGCGGTGTAACAAACCGCTTAACAATCGCGGTCACATTGGAACCCGCCTCGCCGGTGTCCTACTCTCTTTACAGGTCACGAGTGCCAGCGCGAAACCCCGGTTTGCTGGCCGGCAACCCTCCATCGCGGCGGGGTGCCCCGGGTGACGACCCGGCCGGTCCGGAACGGATGCGGCAAGCGCGGACCCCCTGCACGCAGGGGTCCCTCTTGAGTGAGGTCCCATGAGCACAGCCACAATTACTTCTACGGCTCTTTCGCAGCACCACGAAACCGCACAGCAGCTGCCTCGGGCATCCCGCCCGCTGGCCGCGGTCACCGGCGCGGAGTTGCAGGCACCCCTGATCCAGGGCGGCCACATCCGCTACGCCAACCTTGACTACGGCGCATCCGCACCTGCCCTGACGGTTGTTTCCGCGTACCTCAACGAGATCCTGCCGTACTACGCGAGTGTGCACCGCGGCGCAGGCTACGCCTCCCAAATCAGCACCTCCGTCTACGAAAACGCCCGCAACATCGTCCGTGACTTTGTTGGCGGACGGCCGGACGATTCCGTCATTTTCACGCGCAACACCACCGATTCCCTCAATCTCCTGGCCGGCTGCCTGCCGGTCACAGACGGCAAGCACAACGACGAAGTCCTTTACCTGGACATCGAGCACCACGCAAACCTGCTGCCGTGGCAAGGCGTCCCCCACCGAAGCATTGTTGCCGCGGAAACCTTGTCGGAGACCGTAGCCAATGTCCGCACAGCCCTCTCCCATGGTGGCGTCAGCCTCCTGGCTGTCACCGGCGCGTCGAATGTGACCGGCGAAATCCTGCCCATCAAGGAACTAGCTGCCTTGGCCCACGAATTCGGGGCGCGGATTGTGGTGGACGCGGCGCAACTTGCCCCGCATCGCCGCATCAACATCGCCGCCGCGGATGTCGACTACTTGGTTTTCTCGGGGCACAAGCTTTATGCACCGTTCGGCGCGGGTGTCCTGGTGGGCCGTCCCGACTGGCTCGACGCCGGCACGCCGCATCTGGCAGGAGGCGGCGCCGTCCGGGAGGCACGCCTCGATTCCGTCAGCTGGGCCACTGGACCGGCCAGGCACGAAGGCGGCTCGCCGAACGTTCTCGGTGCGGCCACCCTCGCCCGGGCCACACAAGTCATCGCCAGCCTCGACCACGACGAATGGCACGCCCACGAGGCCGCCATCCGCTCACACCTGGTCGAAGGCCTCAAGGAAATCGACGGCGTGACCGTGCACCAGATCTTCAGCGACACGGATCCCGAGGACACCATCGGCGTCGTGAACTTCTCGCTCCAGGGCTACGACGCCGGACTTGTGGCGGCCTATCTCGCGGCCGAGCACGGCATTGGCCTGCGCGACGGGCGCTTCTGCGCCCACCCGCTGCTCAAGCGCCTCGGCCTTCCCTCCGGATCCCTCCGGGCCAGTTTCGGCGTAGGGTCGCGTTTGGAAGACGCCACCCGGCTCATCGCGGGCATCCAGGCGCTCAAGAGCAATGGCCTCGGTTGGGACTACGTGGTGGACGCCGGCCGTTGGGTGCCCGCGAACGATCACCGCAGCTACCCGGAATGGGCTCCCAACACTCCCGGGACCGCGGGCGCAGCTCCGTGCAGCACCGACTGATTGCGGTAGATTCGTAGGGTATTTTTTCCTGTCCTACGAAGGAGTTTCCGCGTGGCCCCGCGACCCAAAGGCACGTCAGCCGGCCCCAAGCTCTATGAGGAACGGCGCCTTGAACTCGGTCAGAGTTTCCAGGACGGCGGAGAGCACTATGACCGTGTCCGGCCCGGATACCCCGCGGATTCAGCTGACTGGCTGCTGCCGGAAGGCGCGCGGGACGCGGCAGACATCGGCGCGGGCACCGGAAAGTTCACATCGCTCCTCGTCGAGCGCGGGCTGGCGGTGTCCGCAGTGGACCCCTCCACGGACATGCTCACGCAACTGCGCAAAACGTATCCACAAGTGATCGCCCTGGAGGGCACGGCCGAGGCAACTGGACTGGCGGACTCAGCATTCGACGTCGTCAGCGTTGCGCAGGCCTGGCACTGGTGCGATCCCCTCGCCGCCAGCACCGAGATCGCCCGGATCCTTCGGCCCCAGGGGGTGATCGGCTTGATCTGGAACCAGCTGGACACGTCGGTGCCCTGGGTCCATCGTTTGTCTCGCATCATGCATGCCGGCGATGTCCACAAACCGGACTTCCGGCCTGTGGTGGGCCGGGAGTTCGCCGGCCTCGAAAGCCATGCGACGCGTTGGGAGGATCCCGTGACTCCGGCGGACATCCTCGAACTCGTGAAGTCGCGCAGTTACTACCTGAGGGCGAATGAGACCACCCGGGCCAAGGTGACGGGCAATCTCGAGTGGTACCTTTTCGAGCATCTGGGCCATGCCGAGGGCGAGGTCATCCCCTTGCCCTATCTCACGCAGAGCTGGCGGGCGCGGAAAGCCTAATGCGGCCGGTTCACGATAGGCTTGGAACCGTGAAGACCGGTGCGCCCTCCTCCTCGATCGAGGACTACGTCAAGGTCATCTACTCCTTCACGGAGTGGCAGGACAAACCCATCACGTCCTCACAGCTCGCGCAACGGCTCGGCGTCGCCAATTCCTCCGTCTCGGAGATGGTCCGCAAGCTCAAGGACCAAGGGCTGGTGGACCACCAGCCCTACAGCGCCATTTCCTTGACCCCCCGGGGAATGCAGCTTGCCCTGGGCATGGTCCGCCGCCACCGCCTGATCGAGACCTACCTCGTGAGGGAGTTGGGCTACAGCTGGGACGAAGTCCATGACGAGGCCGAGATGCTCGAACACGCCGTTTCGGACACCTTCATCGATCGCATGGCCACCAAGCTGGGCAACCCCGGACGCGATCCCCATGGGGACCCCATCCCTGCCGCGGACGGTTCGGTGAGCCTGCCGCATGCGCACCGCATGATCGAGCTCGACGACGGCCATTCCGGCAAGATCACGCGGATCAGCGACGAAAACCCGGAGTTGCTGCGGTACCTGTCCGTAGAGGAAATCGACCTCGACGCCACCATCCAGGTGATTGGCCGCAAGCCGTTCGGTGGTGCCCTGGTGGTCCGGATCGGAAAGGGTCCGGGCAGCCGCGACTATGATCTCGCGGATGAGGTCGCCTCGGCGCTCTGGGTGGCCACCGACGTCGAACACGACGGCTGCGTCCTCGCGGAACACTAACGAAGCCGTGTTGTGGAAGGCGCTGTTCAGGCGCGCTGGGCAGCCGTCCCGCCGTCGTCGGGCGCTTGACCTTCGGGAGAGTCCACTACAGCAGCGCCCAGCACCGGGTTCCGGATCCCGACGGCGGATGCCACCGCCCCGAGGAAGAACAGCACGGCCGTGACCACGACGGCGTTCATGAGGCCTTGGCGGCTGAAGACCGGGCCGATGATGAGCCCGGCAAACGCGATGCAGATCAGGCCTGCGATACGGGCAACAGCGTTGTTCACTGCGGAACCGATCCCTGCCTCTTCCGTGGGTACCGCGCCGAGGATGGCCGCGGTGAGGGGCGCCACCAAGGTGCTCAGGCCGATCCCGAAGACGATCTGCCCGGGCAGCACTTGCGTCCAGTAGTTCAAGGGCTCCTGGACGGCCAAGGTCATGAGGAAACCGATTCCGCAAATGAATGGTCCGGCCGTCATGAACCACCGCGGACCGTATTTGCCGGCCAGCCCGCCGAAGAATGAGGCCGTGAGCATCAGGAGGACCGTCGCGGGGAGCAACGCGATGCCCGCCGTGGTGGCCTTCATCCCTCCCACCTGCTGCAAGTAGATGCCCACGGCGAAGAAGCCCAATGACAGGGCGCCGTAAATGGCGAGCGTGGCAATGTTTCCCCAGCCGAAATTTCGGATGCCGAAGAGCCTCAGGGGCAGCATCGGTTCAGGGGTCCTGGCTTCGTGGACCAGGAAGAGGACCAGGCCGACGGCTCCGAGGGCGAGCGGCATCCAGACCACCATGTTGCCCCAGCCCATGCGCCCTTGTTCGATGAAGGCGTAGACAGGGCCACCGAGTCCCACCATGGCAAGGAACGCGCCGAGGTAGTCGATCTTCTTGCTCGTGTCCGTGGCGGCATCGGACTTCCGCAGCCCGGCGAGGATCGGCCAGACGGCGACGGCCGGAATCACATTGATGAAGAAGATGACGCGCCAGGACAGCAGATCGACCGATGCGCCGCCGATCAGCGGCGCGACGATGGCGGCCGCGCTGGTCCAACCGGACCATTGGCCGATTGCCTTGGACTGCGCGGGACCGGAAAAGAACGTGACGATCATGGCAAGCGAACTCGGGACAAGCAGGGCACCGGCGATCCCCTGGAGGGCGCGCGATACCACCAGCACCTCGCCGTTCCAGGCGAGGCCGCAGGTGACGGAGGTGATGGTGAAGCCGGCGAGTCCCCATTCCAGGATGCGTGCACGGCCGAAGTGGTCGGACAGGGATCCCGCGACCAGGATCAGCGCGCCCAAGGTCAACAAGTAGGCATCCACCACCCATTGCTGGATGACAAGCCCACCACCCAGCTCGCGGCCAATCGCCGGGAGCGCGAGGTTCACCACGAAGCCATCCAAAATGGCGATGAAGGAAGCCACAATAGCCACAACAAGGACCCGCTTTTGAAGCGGGGTGCTTGGCAGCAGGGCCGCTGCGTCGGTCATGAGCACAGCCTACGCCTGCTTGTCAGCTCCCGTCCGGATTCCTGCCCGATCCTGCCGCGGCGAAAGTCCCGTATCGTTGAATGGTGATTAGCAGACGTGACGCCGCACTGGCCCTTGATATTTCGATGGAAATGGCCCAACGCCACGGCATCCCCTCCAGGCTTTCACAAGCCGAACTGAACGAGCTGCAAGACAATCCGCCCCAGTGGCTCGTCCAATCCCGCGCCAACCGCACCGGCAAGCGCCCTGTCTGGGTCCACTTGAGCTGCGTCGTGTGCGGCTACACAGAGGCCGCGCGTCCCAAGAAATGGTGGCCGGAGTTCACCTACGTCTTCTGTGGCCACCACCGGAACAGCGAGGTTCCCGGAATCCTGCCCGGCGAAGTCCGCAGCGAGTACGAAGGAATCGGCTCCCGGTTCGTGGGCGTCGTGGACGTCCCGGCTCTGAAGGCTGGCCACTAGGCCGTCCGGCTGTCGGTTGATTTCGGGTGAAACAGGCGTAGCTTACAAGGAGAGGGCCTTTCAGGACCCTCTTTGCAGGATCTGCAGGGAAGATCCGTAGTTAGGGAGCATGACATGCCTGACAAAGCGCCTCACCAGCACGAGACGAAGAAGAGCATCAAGTCCATCAAGGAGAAACGGGCAGTGAAGCGTGCCAAGCACGAATCCGACGCCGCAGTGGATCCGGTGGCCCATTTGAGGATGCGGAAGAAGTAGCAAAAAAGCCGGAGCCAGCTTGGCTCCGGCTTTTTCGCGGACTGGCTCCATCAGGTCCGCGGCTCCTCATGAATCCGCGTCAGTCATTTCACTGGGAACTGCCACAATTGCGTGGATTTTTCCGTCCCGGAGGACCGTCAGGAAGAACGGCTCCCCGATGGCCTGCGAAAACAAGAGTTTTTGAAGGCTCTCGGCACTGGATACGGCCCGCGACTGAGCACTGAGCACAAGGTCGCCCGCGAGCAGTCCTGCCCGCTCCGCGGGAGATTCGGCGATGACTTCCACCACCCGCAGCGCTTCCTTCTGGCCTGTCCGGATCACCGCACTCGCGTCCAACGGAATAGGGGTGCTCACCAAGCCAAGGTATGCCCGGCGGACCCGGCCGTCCTTCAACAGGGCGGCGATGATCCGCTGGGTGGTGGTGTTGATGGGCACTGCGAGTCCGAGGCCCAAACCGGCCACGGCGGTGTTGATTCCCACAATCCGCCCTTTGGTGTCGGCCAGGGCTCCCCCGGAATTGCCTGGATTCAACGCAGCGTCGGTCTGGATGACGTCCTCGATGACCCTGCTGTGCCGTCCGGACCTGACCGGGATGGAGCGCCCGAGCCCGCTGACGACGCCTGCGGTCACTGATCCTGCCAGCCCCAGCGGGTTGCCCACGGCGATCACCAATTGGCCTACGTGCAGCGACTCCGCGTTGCCCAGGATGGCCGGCGGCGGCGTGTGGCGCCCGCGGACAATGGCGAGATCAGACAAAGGATCCGCACCGACGAGTTCGACGTCGGTGTGGGTTCCGTCAGCGAAGATTGCCCGCCCGGAGCGGAGACCCGAGACCACGTGGGCGTTGGTCAGCATGTAGCCGTCCCCCGTGAACACGACAGCCGATCCGCTTCCAATCCTGACTTGGCCGTTCCTGCGGGCGCTGCTCATCTCCAAAGCTGCAACATGCGGCGTGACCGTCTCTGCGACGTGCATCACTGTCCGCGAGTAGGCGTCCAAGGCTTCGTCATCTGACGGGGCGTCAGGGATGTCCTCGGGAAAAACTTGTTCCGGCAACGTACTCATCGTGCACCTCCTGTAACCGGTGGTGTCTATATCAACGAATACGCTGCTTCGGTTAGTCCGTTCCGTCCTACGCCGTGGGTGAACTCTGCCACTGCACGCCGACACGGTGAGTGCCGCCGTCGTTACCTTCTTTGAACTGGTTAACAACCACACTCGACGGACCGCAACAGCGGTCGCGTACGAATCCCCGAAAACAAGTAGGGACCACTCAAGACGGCAACCGCCCGCAGTCCTACGGTGTCGGTCAGCGTCCATGCGACAACAGATGGGCGGATTGCAACGACTGGGCTCAGACCGGCGAGGGGTCGCAGCCAATAAGGCAAGGGGGCTTGCTGAGTGGACTACCCACAGTTCAAAAACCGGGGTCGGTGCATCGCCTACGCAAACCATCAGGAGAAAGACTGACTCCTCAGCGGGCCCGCCTTCCGGCCTAGGCAGGCAGGGCAACGGCCTTTCGTAGTACAAAGCGGGACGCAGCCGACGGGCTGAGATTGGGGCGAACGTGGACGGGCAACAATGGATTTGGGTCGTGATGGTCCTCATCGGAGCCGCAGTGGTAGCCGTTGTGATGGTCTTTGGACACCGGCGACTGAGGCTGGTTGATCGCAAGAGCACTGCCAAACATCGCAACGGGGAACCTGGAAGGTCAACGGACAACGTCGAGAACTCGGATGACGAGCCCGCGGCCCGAAGTCCGAACCATTAAGATCACCCGGGAATGGAACGTCGAATCATCGGCGGGATCACGATCCGAGGCAAAGAAGCACAACGTCAAAGAAAAACACCCCGGTCCGAAGACCGGGGTGTTTTCAGTGAGACGGTTTGTTCGTGCGCCGTGGTTAGAGGAAGTAACCCGAGACATCCGCAATGAGTTGGGCGGTGCCGCCGGAGCGGTTGTACAGATTGACCTTGCCATCCGGTCCAATTGGAATGGTGACGCTGTTGGGGACAATCTGGCCGGTGGCGTAGTTCAGATTCGACGCGTTCGGGAGTGCCGCCCCGGAGGGATAGGCCGTGACAAAACCGAAGGACGTCGAGTTGGCCACCGTAAGGTTGAAAATCGTCGCAGCGGCAGTAGCTGGGACTCCGCCCACGCCACCCACCTGGAAGGAGATTGTTCCGTCCCCTGCCACCGCCGTGGTGTTCCTTGTATCAAGGAACCTCGTTGGGGCGATCGGCTCGAACGTACCCGGGAGCGTTGCTACGCCCGACAGGTAATATCCCGAGACGTCGACGATCAATTGCGCAGTGCCACTGGACTGGTTGTACAGTATGACCTTTCCGTCTGCTCCGACCGGGACCGTCACCCTGTTCGGGACGATTTGCCCGGTGGCGTAGTTCAGGTTGGATGCATTTGGCCTCAGGGTTCCCGAGGCATAGGCGGCAACAAACCCGAATGACGTCGAGTTCGCGACCGTCAGGTTGAAGGTCACGGCCGACACGTTTGCCGGGACTCCGCCCACTCCCCCAACCTGGACCGAAACGGTGCCGTTCGGAGCCACGGGCGTTGGGGTGTTCCTGGTATCAAGGAACCTGGTTGGCGCGATCGGCTGGAATGCGCCCGCGGCGGCCGCTGTTCCTGCGACGTAGTACCCGGAAACGTCTGCTATCAGTTGTGCCGTGCCGCTGGACCGGTTGTACAGCGTGACCTTTCCGTCGGCCCCGACCGGAACCGTGACGCTATTCGGGATAATTTGTCCCGTGTCATAATTCAGGTTCGATGCGTTAGGTCTCACGGTGCCGGAGGCGTAGGCCGTGACGAACCCGAATGAGGTTGAGTTCGCGACCGTCAGGTTGAACGTCACCGCGGCGATGCTTGCCGGTATGCCGTTCACTCCAGCGACCTGGAATGAGACGGTCCCGTCGGGAGCCACCGGGCCGCTGCTGGTCCTCGTGTCGAGCAAGCGCATCGGGGTCAACGGCTCGAACGCGCCGGGCGGCAATACTGCTTCCGTCAGGCTGTAGTCGTCGGTAACCAGTGTTCCCAGGCTGGTAAGGGTCAGTGCCATGGTCATGGCGGTGGCGCCGGCAGGCACCGGTGGAGAGGTATAGGTGACCTGGGTGTAGGCCGCGGAGGCAGGATAGAGCGGACTCGACGTCCAATACTGCCAGTTGCCCTGACCCAGCCTGTAGTAGAGCTCGAATTGGGTATTCGCCGTCGAGTTGTACCAGGCCGACATCGTGTATCTCTTGCCCGGCGTCACGGTCGGGGTGCATTGGCCCGTATCAAGCGGTGGCAATATTTTGGCATCACCGTCCAGGTAGGTGGTCATGACCAGTTGTTCGGCGGCAGTCCCGGTGTGGGCCCCGGTTACCGTGCTGTAGGTGTAGGTGTTGTTGCCGTAGCCTCCCGGAACCCAGCACGAAGGCGCCCCTCCGGCGACGGGGCCGGCGGTCTCAAAACCGGGATTGCGGAGAAGATTTCCGGAGGTGATGGGCGCCGGCGGCGGCGGCCCGGCCGGGTTGGTCTTGACAGTGCCGCCGATCACTTGGTCGACGGTCTTGACAATGATCCGGCCTGCGGCCTGCTCGGCCACCAGGAAGTCAATGAGGGCATTGAAGTTTGCGGTGCTCACGTTGAGCGGATTGTTCGCGATGTTGATGTGGTGGAAGGTGTATTGCATCCAGCCGCCGCCGGGCTCGGCTTTGAGGGTCAGGTCCTTCAGGTTCTGAAGTGTCCACGTGCTGTCGATCTGGTCCGGTGCCTTCGTCAGATATGGGTCGGCTGGCGGCATGGTTTCAGAGAGCGGCATGCCGGCCGATGCGGGGATCTGGCTCGCAATGTCACCCAATCCACGGGCGCTGTTGTAGCCGCAACTTTGGACAATCGTCTCTATGGCCGGGGTGGACGAGGCATAGGGGTACGCAAAGTTCGTTACGCGCAACCCCATGTTCGTCAGGTTTGTGCGGTCATCGCAAACCTGACGGGTAACCTCACCCGCGTCAGCCTGGGCGAGGTCGGGGTGGGTCACCGTGTGCCCCCCGATCTCGTTACCCGCTGCCTGAAGCGCGAGTGCCTGAGCAGTCGTCATGTGCAGGGAGTCAGAGTTCAGGAAGCCTGACGGAGTGAAGAATGTTCCGTGAAGGCCCTTCGAGTTCATGTAGGCAGCGGCTGCCATCTGATCCACGTGGGCGTCATCAAAAGTAAGGGTCACAGTGACGAGGCTTGCCGCCTGGGCTGCCGGCGCCAGCAGGACCGCGTTGAAGAATGTCGCAAGGACAAGCACCACTGTGCCGATGGCCGTGGCTGCGGTGCCACGGGACTTGAGAATTTTCCACCACTCGAGTATTTTCCACGGCTGGCCCCGCTCGGGCACTGAGGCAACCGTCCACCGGTCTGCCCCCACAGAAGTATTTTGGACTGGCGCGTCATTCTGCCTTGATCGTTTCATAGGACCGAACTCGTTTCACAAATGCGGTTCGTCCCCCATGTCCTGCCCGGATATGGCCCGAACGAAACCGGAACGGGCATTCTCACTGCCGGCCACCCACACCCACAAGTGATCGACCCTCCCCAAAATACTGTCGTTCCCACACAGCGACTTGAGTGTCGGCTACCTGTCTTTCGGACACGCCACTCGGTTTCGTCCGGGTCTCCCGCGCAGCGAGTAGCGGAGCTCTGCCCGGTTCGGAAACCGGCAGGGCTGACAGGCTAGTCGCGAACGTGAGCGGCGTGTACAGTCGGTTTTCGCAGCCCCTTCCGGTGTCCCCGACCGGGTCCGAGGAGTAAGGAGTGACTGTGACGCTGCCTGCAGTCGACAAACGCGAACAGCCGGGACGCGAGCACGGAAGCCCGTCACGTGCTTTCACGTCGAAGTCTGCCGCCGGTCTCATCGTCGGGCTCGCCCTCATTGCACTGTTCGCGGCCGTCCGGGTGCTGGCACCATCAACGCCGGAGGTCTTTGCTCTACCCAACGCTGCCCGCGACTTCGCCACACTGTCGATCAGCGTCGTCGTCGAGTCCCTGCCGTTCGTTTTCCTCGGGATCGTCCTCTCGATCGCTGTCCAGGTCTGGCTGCCGGAGGGCATGCTGCTCCGCCGCCTGCCGCGGAGCCCGGTGCTGCGGAGGCTCGTCCTGTCGCTTTTGGGAATGCTGCTGCCTGTTTGCGAATGCGGCAATGTTCCGCTTGCCCGGGGTCTGGTGGTCAACGGCCTGACGGTTGCGGAATCGATGACTTTCCTGTTCGCGGCACCCATCCTGAACCCCGTCACCATCGTCACCACCGCGCAGGCGTTTGGTTGGGACAACGGCATCCTGGCCTCCCGTGTCCTGGGCGGCTTCTTCATAGCCAACCTTGTCGGTTGGATCTACAGCCGGCATCCGCGGCCAGGTGAGCTGCTGACCGCCCGGTTCCAGGAGACATGTTCAATAGCAGACCACCACGCCGGCTCTGCCGGAAGGATCAGGCGCAGCGTGCAGATGTTCGCCCAGGAGACACGCGCAATGATGCCTGCACTGTTTGTTGGTGCAGGCATGGCGGGGCTGATCCAAGTTGCCGTTTCCCGCGAAGTGCTGGTCGCCTTGGGTAGCAACCCGGTCTGGTCGGTCTTGGCATTGATGGTGTTGGCTTTCGTCGTTGCGATCTGCTCAAACGTGGATGCCTTCTTTATCCTGTCTTTCGGAGCAACCTTCATGCCGGGGGGCATTGTGGCTTTCCTCGTCTTCGGGCCCATGATCGATGTGAAAATGCTCGCCCTGATGCGCACCACGTTCACCGCGAAAACCCTCCTTCAGCTCAGCCTGCTGGTGGCACTTTGCGCGGCGGTCCTCGGATTGGCGGTCAACTATGGTCATTAGGCGGCTCGTGGGCCGGTGGCAGGGCGTGGTCCTCAGCCTGATCGGCCTCATCGCAACGATCTGGCTGGGCGTGTCAGGGCAGCTTGCCTTGTATATCCATCCGCGGTATTTCGTGTTCACGGTCATCATGGCCGTGATCGCAGGAGTACTTGCCCTCGCGGCCTTCGCCTTTGCTCCCGGCACCCAAGACGGGCACGAGCACACCGATGAGCCCGGTTCGCGATGGGGCTGGCTGTGGCCGGTCGGAAGCGTGCTGACCATCATCGCCGCCGTCGTCGCCTTACTCATCCTGCCGCCGTCGACCCTTACTACTGCCACCGTCGCGCAACGGGACCTCAACGGTTCGGCATCCGCCCTGACCCTGAAAGCCCCCGCTCTGCCCGGAAAGGGAGACTACTCCGCTTTCACGGTGAGGGACTGGGCATCGTTGCTTCGGTCCGGCGCGGGGCAGGACTTTTTTGCCGACAAGACTGCCACCGTGACCGGGTTCATCAGCGCGGACAAGACAGATCCAAATGTATTCTTCGTGACCCGTTTTGTAGTGACCTGCTGCGCCGTCGATGCCCAGCCGATCGGTGTTCCGGTCTATCATCCCGGCTGGCAGAACGAGTACAAAACCGACAGCTGGGTCACCGTCACCAGCAGCTTCCGTGCCAACCCCAATGCGGCCAGCCGGGAGTCAATCGTTCTGATACCGGACTCCATCAAGCCCACCACACAGCCGGCACAGCCCTATGTCTACTAAGCGCCGTCCCGTCTCAGCCAAGCGGGCCGCGGCCATTGCTGCCGCAGCAGAGCTACTGGCCGGACGCCGTTTTGCCCGGCGCCTCTACGGCGCCATCGCGATCCTTGCCGTCCTTGCCGGCGGGTTGACCGTAGCAAACCTTTCGAAGCTACCGCACCCCCATTCCACTTCGGCCCTGGCCCGCTCGGCCACTCCGGCCGCCTTCTCGCTGTACACCCTGCAGAGGGACACCGGCAAAGACAACTCAGGCCTGAAGAAGCCGGACACCATCCTCGGCTCAAGCCTCTCCGGAAGCGATCAGGGCACCGTCATTGTCAGCGCCCCCCGCATCCAGGAGTATGCTGCCCTGCCGTCCGCCCTCGCCATCGTCACCGTCAACGATGACAACACCAGCTCACTTGAGATGGTCCCGCTCACCGGCGGCCCGCCGTCGCTTGTTCCTTTGCCAAGCCTCGGGACGGTGGCCAACCTTCACGCGGCAGGATCCAATCACCTCATAGGCTTCACGTTCACCGCTTCTTCTGCCACTGGCCAGTACTGGAAAACGCTCTTTGTCTACGACGTCGACAAACCGTCGTCCGCTCCGTGGGCTGTCCAGGGCATCCACGGTCCGGTCACTGCGACGGACTGGCGCTTTGTTCCCGGCGCCGCCACCTTGGTGGCGCAGGCAGACGACCAATCCATCTTCCTCATCGATCCGCTCGACTCCGGCAAGGTGTCCCCTTTGGGCACGCATGCCGGAATCCTCGGATTCCCCGGGACGAACGAGCTTGCGGTGAGCGACCCGGGGCTGAAGGTGGGCGTCGACCCGCCACGGTATTCGACCATCAATCTCTCCAACGGTGCGCTCACGCCGGCGACCCTCGCGGGAGGCGCCGCCCCGGAGAACAACCAAAGCGCCACGACCACCGTGGGCCAGCCCGTGGTCCTCGACGGTTCGGGGCAGTTTGCGCAGGTGGTGAGAAAGTTCGACGCCGGAAAGGAGACCTCATTGGTCAATCTCACCGACCGGAACGGATCGCGCGTGCTCTACCGGCCTGACGCTGCCTGGTCGCGCATCCTGGACACCTGCGTCTCACCGGCCAGCGATTACCTCGCCGTCGAAACAGCGGCACCCCAATATGCGGGCGACCAATACCCGGTCCGCCCCGAACCGACTCCCATGCGGACAGACCTCGTGGACTTGAAATCGGGCACTGTCGTGAAAAGCGTTCCCGGTTTCCTCCCAAGTTGGTGCGGGTGAACATACCCGGGCAACGGCCGGCCATCGTGGTCTGATGCTCCCGCGGGCAAAGAAAAACACCCCGGTCCGAAGACCGGGGTGTTACCGATGACCCGACTCATCCATGAAGGATGTCTCGACTCATCACAAAAAAGTGGAGATGGGGGGAATTGAACCCCCGTCCGATGTCGTGTTGTCAGGGCTTCTCCGGGCGCAGTTCGCGTCGGACTTTCTCGGCCCCAGCTATCCTGCGAACAAGTAGCTGATCCGGGCCCAGTCATCTAAGAGTCCCGCTTGCCTCGATGACGAAGGCAAACAGCAGTGGCTATCTAAATGACGCCAGGATCCGGGGCAATAGCAACCTCGGGCTGACGGACTGTCTTACTGCTTAGGCAGCAAGAGCGAAGTCAGTGCGCTTAGAATTGGCACTTATTGGTTTGCAGACAGCGTTTACGAGATAATTCTGCATCCTCGGCCCGCTTCACCTGTCGCGACTAACATCGTCGAAACCGATCATCCCCGTATTTTGTTATCAATCCCCGCAGGACAACGACCGCCCGAAAACGACCACCTAAAAACCTGCCGGGTTAATCATCATAACGCATCGCGGCACCCGAACATTCCGGGACACGCTTTGGCTGCCTACCCGCGTGGCGGCCTTTTGGGGGAAATCAACGGCGGTTGCGCTCGCGCAGTTCGCGTAGCGATTCGCGCTTGTCCTGCTGCTCACGCAGGGTCTGCCGCTTGTCGTAATCTTTCTTGCCTCGAGCCAAGGCGATCTCGACTTTGGCGCGTCCATCCAGGAAGTACAGCTGGAGCGGCACTACGGTCAGCCCGGTCTCGCGGATCTTGCCGGAGATCTTGTTGAGTTCCTCGCGGTGAAGCAACAGCTTCCGACGGCGGCGCGCGGCGTGGTTGGTCCAGCTCCCCTGGTTGTACTCAGGGATATGGATGCCCTCCATCCACAACTCGTCATTGTAGAAGGTGCAGAAACCGTCGACCATCGATGCATGGCCTTCACGCAGGGACTTTACTTCGGTTCCCATGAGGGCAATGCCGGCCTCATAGGTATCCAATATGTGGTAGTCATGCCGAGCCTTGCGATTGGTGGCCACTACCTTACGGCCACTTTCCTTGGGCACGGTAGAACTCCTTGGTTGTCGAAGAATCACACTAGTCTACGCCAGCAGATCCCTGTCGTGCGGGCTACAAAAGGTTCATCGGGTCAACAGCCTGCCCATTAACCCAGGTTTCAAAGTGCACGTGGCAACCGGTGGAGTTACCCGTGGTACCTGAATAGGCAATGAGCTGACCTTGACTCACTTGCTGTCCGGAGGAAACCACCACGCTGGTGTTGTGGTAGTAAACCGTGGTCAGGGAATCACCATTGATGACTCCGTGCGATATCTTGACACGGTTGCCACCGCCGTCGTTGCCCCAACCTGCAGAAAACACCGTGCCTGCAGCGGCTGCGTATACCGGCGTTCCGCAGGGGGCACCGAAGTCGATGCCCGTGTGCATATAGCCGCCCTGGCCGTAGAAATCGATGGTTCCAGGCGGCGTCGCACGCCAACCGAAGCCTGACGTGATCGGGATGTTCGCAGGCACCGGGTGAATCAGGCCGAAGTTCGAGCGCGGGTTGCTCGCCGGTGGGACAAAAGGCTGCGGGGCTGCCTGGTTTTGCGCCTGGGCCGCGGCCGCCGCGGCTGCGGCGAGGCGCTGCTGTTCGGCCAACCAAGCTTCGCGCAGTTTACGGTCACGTTCCGAGATTTCCGCGGCGACGGCGTCCTGGTTCGCCTTCACTTGCTGGAGTTGGGCTTGGATCCCGGGTTTGGCTGCTTGAAGCTGGGCGTTGAGACGAGTGGTGTCGGAGATGAGTTTGTCCACCTCCGCCTTCTTGGCAGCGGCGTCATCCCGGGCTGCCTTCTCACGCTCAAGTGCGGCGTCCGCCTTTGCCTTGAGATCGCGGATTTCCTGTTCGACGGCGGTGAGCCGGGCCTGGGAGTTCACGTTCGTCGCGCTCTGCTGCGTCAATTTCGTCATCGCGGCGTTCTGGCTGCGCATCGCTTGGTTGGCGAGGTCCATGGTTTCCGTGAGGTTGCCGCCGTCGTTCGATCCGAACAGCAAAGCGACGTTCGTTGGAACCCCTCCGGATTTATACGCCTGCGCCGCGATCTGGCCGATGAGCTTCTTGGTATCGGTGATCTTTTGCTTGTCGTTTTCCAGTTGCTGGGTGATCTGGGCTTTACTCTGCTGCGCCAGATCCACGCGGGCGGCCAAGGCATCAGCCTCCTTGACTGCTGTGGCAACCTTGCCCTGGGCTTCGAGGAGTGCCTGCTGCGCTCCCGGAAGCTGTCCTTGGTAGACCACAAGGTCGCCGGCCGCCTTGGCGATGTTGGCGTCGACGAATTCCAGCGACTGCTGCACACGCGCCGACTCCGCGTTGAGGGCAGCCTGTTGGTCATCGAGATTGTCAGCGTGCGCCCCGGGCGCGGTGCCGAGGCTCGCGGCGAGTGCAATGGCCAGCACGGAACCGGCGACCTTCGCCCGGCCGCTCACTTTGCGCAGCTGCAGCGCAGCCTGGTACTTCCGTGTCATCGGCTGTCCTGTTCGCCCGGGATCAGTGCTCTTCATGGCTAGACCTTGAGATATCGGCGGAGGGTCAGGAGCGACGATATCCCGGCCAAGCCACCGCCCAACGCTATCAGGACAGGCGCAATCACGAGTACCTGGGTCGAGGAAATAAACGGAGTGTTCAGGAACTGCCGCGACAAGTCTCCGTTGAGCCAGAACTGTGCCACCAGCCACAATGTGCCTGAGGCCAGGACTGCACCCACGACGGCGGCGATGACGCCTTCGAGGATGAACGGCAGTTGGATGACGGTCTTCGATGCTCCAACGAGGCGCATGATGCCTGTCTCCCGTCGCCGGCTGAACGCGGACAGCCTGATGGTCGTGGTGATAAGCAGGACTGCACAGAAGATCATGACTCCCGCCACCACCATTGCCGCCACAGAGGCACCGTTCATCCACTCAAAGATCCGTTCAAGGACCTGGCGCTGATCGCTCACGGTCTCCACCCCGGCCTGGGACGAGAACGTTTCGCTGATGATCTGGTACTTCTGGGGGTCCTTCATGTTGATTCGGAAAGACGAAGGAAGCTGGTCCTGGGTTACCGAATCAACGATCGGAGAGTTGGAGAACTGTTCCTTGAAGTGCTTGAACGCATCGGCTTGCGATTCGAACTGGTAGTCGGTGATGTACTGCTTGACAGCCGGCGAATCGAGCATTTTGGCCAGATTGGCCTGCTGCTCCTTGGTGACCGCACCCGAGGCACATCCGGTCGACGTCGAGGAGTCGTTGCAGAGGAAGATGGCGACCTGGACTTTGTCATACCAGTAGCCCTTCATCTGGTTGATCTGCATCTGCAGCATTCCGGCCGCACCAACAAAGGTGAGCGAGACAAAAGTCACCAGGACGACGGAAATCACCATTGACAGGTTCCGGCGCAGACCGCTGCCGATCTCGCCCAGGATAAAAGCGAGCCTCACTGCTGGACCCCCTGCGCGCGGTCGATTTCCGCATCGCTCGCGTCCTTCATCCGCCGGGACTCTCCCACTACCGGAATCATCGAGGTGTAGAGGGCCCTTGCCTCATCGCGGACCACCACTCCGTTCCGGAGCTCCACCACGCGCTTGCGCATCTCGTTCACAATGTCGTCGTCGTGCGTCGCCATGACCACAGTGGTGCCGTTCTGGTTGATCTTGTCGAGAACGCCCATAATGCCCATCGAGGTAATGGGGTCCAGGTTTCCGGTGGGTTCGTCCGCCAGCAGGATGCCGGGACGGTTGACGACGGCGCGGGCGATGGCCACGCGCTGCTGCTCACCACCGGACAGCTCATGCGGCATGCGACGTTCCTTGCCTTCAAGCCCAACAGTCTTCAGCACTTCCGGAACCGTCTCGCGGATGATGCTGCGGCTTTTTCCGATCACCTGCATGGCGAAGGCAACGTTGGCGAAGACATTCTTCTGCGGCAACAGGCGGAAGTCTTGGAAAACGACACCGATTCCGCGGCGAAGTTTGGGGACCCGCCAGCTTGAAATGTTGGCCACGTTCTGGCCCGCGACGTAGACGGAACCGGATGTTGCCCGGTCTTCCTTCAGAATGAGTCGTAGAAACGTCGACTTGCCGGAACCCGAGGCCCCGACGAGGAAGGTGAATTCTCCACGGTCAATCTCAAGGTTGACAGCATCCAGCGCCGGACGGGCATTGGGGTCGTAGACCTTGGTGACATTCTCAAATCGGATCATGACTCTTCAGAACCCCGCCGGACATGCCACGTTCGACCAGTCCAACCGCCAGCGCACGGGCTTTCATTGGGGGAAGTTGAGCGCCGGCTCTTCGACTATACGCACGCTCCGCGATGGAATCGCGGGCTTGGCGCGGTGTGTCGCCCAATCAAGTAATCAGCCCGGGCGCCTTATCCCTCGGCGTTGCGGTTACCTGTGCGCCAGCGAATCCCTGCGTCAATGAAGTCGTCGATGTCGCCGTCGAACACCGCAGACGTGTTGCCCACTTCGTGCTCAGTCCGCAAGTCTTTGACCATCTGGTACGGATTGAGCACATACGAACGCATCTGGTCCCCCCACGATGCCTTCACGTCACCTGCGAATGCCTTCTTCTCGGCATCTTCCTGCTCCTTTTTCAGGAGGAGGAGCCTTGATTGGAGCACGCGCATCGCGGCTGCGCGGTTCTGCAACTGGGACTTCTCGTTCTGCATGGAGACGACAATCCCTGTGGGGATATGGGTCAAACGTACTGCGGAGTCCGTCGTGTTGACGGACTGCCCGCCGGGGCCGGAAGAGCGGAAGACATCGACGCGGATCTCGTTGTCCGGAATGTCGATCGAGTCGGTCTGCTCAATGAGCGGGATGACTTCGACGGCGGCAAAGGACGTCTGTCGCCGTCCCTGGTTGTCGAACGGGCTGATCCGGACAAGCCGGTGCGTCCCGGCTTCGACGCTGAGGGTACCGAAAGCGTACGGCGCTTTGACCTCGAAAGTAGCCGATTTGAGGCCGGCCTCTTCGGCGTACGAGGTGTCCATCACGGTAGTCGGGTAGCCATGGCGTTCTGCCCAGCGCAGGTACATGCGCATGAGCATTTCGGCGAAGTCCGCCGCATCAACACCGCCGGCGCCCGCACGAATCGTGACGACGGCCTCGCGTTCGTCGTATTCGCCCGAGAGCAGGGTAACCACTTCAAGTTCCTTGAGGGCCTTGCGGATTGATTCGAGTTCCGTGGCCGCCTCCACCATGGAGGCGTCGTCGTCCTCGTCCTGGCCGAGCTCGACAAGGACCTCAAGATCGTCGATGCGGCCCGTCAGCCTGTTCAAGCGTTCAAGCTCCGACTGCCGGTGGGACAACTTGGACGTAATTACCTGGGCGGCAGCTGGATCGTCCCAGAGGTTCGGTTCACCAGCCCGCTCGCTCAGTTCTGCGATCTCTTCCTTGAGCTTCTCGACATCGGAAACCTGTTCGATGGAGCGGTAAGTGGAGCGAAGCGCGCGGATTTCTGCGGGAAAGTCAATCTGAGCCATGGTTGTTCCAGAGTACGCCATCCGTTGACGGCCTTGGCACGGAGCCTGGACGTGTGACGCTTGAAAATCAGCGGGTCAGCCGGGAACGCGCAGTGGAACGGGCTTCGATCGGAACACCGTCGGGAAGCAGAAAGCTGACGACGGGCGGATGGGCAACCGCGCTGAGCACCACTTCGGCCGTGGTGTTGTCCGGACTCCCGGTACCCGGGCCGACGGCAAGTTGATCGAACCGTGAATGGGCGCCGTTTTGGCTGAGGTATGACTCGGTAATACCTCTTACCCGCGCGCTGTTGAGGACGGCCGACGGCGTTTCGGCGCCGCTGTCCACTTGGCCGAGGGCATAGCTGTCCGCGGCCGCCACAGAAGCTCCGTCCGCCACGGAGAGGAGCTTCTTATGTTCGATGTAGATGGCCGAGGCCGCAGCAACGACCGTTGCAAGCAATAACGCGACCACGACATAGCCGATGGTCAAGACCATCAAATGGCCGCCTTCCGCCTCTGATTTTCGGGATAGCAGGATGTCCGTCTTCGCGGGAAGACCTCTCACCGGAACCGCCCGACGATTTGCGTAGCCGACGCACTCAGATTCGCGGCGTCCAGATTCAGGGTGTCTCCAAAGGGCAGCATGGGCAACGGCACCGTGAGCTTGACCGTCACCGTCACCGCAGCGCCGGCGGACAGGCAATCGCCGCGGTCGCACGCGATGTCGACATTTGCCCGCTCCGCGGAATGGCCATAGTCGGCAAGGGCCAGAAGGGCAGCCTGTTCAGCGGCGACGCGCCCTTGGGAGGTGTCCTTCTGCATGACATAGACCTTGGCGGCTTGGTCCGCGGCCCCCACGACGGCGAAGGAGCCGCCCTGGATCTGTCCAATTGTGACGATGAAATAGACCACGGGAACCATGAGTAGGAGGGACAGGAGGATGAACTCGACCACCGCGCTTCCCGTTTCAGAGGCACACGGAGGGCCGGTAGGTTCCCGGCCCTCCGCCGCCGGCCCCTCCGCCGCCGGCAGGCAGACCACCTCCCTGAAGCGGGAGAGCGCTGCACGGCCAGGATCAACCCGAAGTCGCAGCATGGCCCCTTACCTCCAGCCCTGCTACGGGACCAATCAGTCCGATAACTGGCAATGGTGCACGGACTGTCACCTCCAAGGTGCGGATTCCCTGGAAGCTGGCCTCCGATGTCGAGATGTCCCGGGCAAAGTCCGCGTTGAGCGCCGTTCCGATCAGCTCTGCTGTGCGCTCACGGGCATCGGACGATGTCCTGTCGGCGAGAGTGCCGTAACGGGCTCCGGACGAGGCCGCATCAATGAGCGTATTGCGCACGTGCAATATGAGGGTCAGTTGAATGACAGCGAGGAAGAATACCGTCAACAGACCGCCGACCAGCACAAAATCCACGACGGCGGAGCCGCGTTCATCGCCCCTGCCGACCCTCACGCCACTGCCATCTTCCGCTACCCGGCTGCGGAACGGCATGGACTTACTTTCCGACCTTGCTCATCGCCTGGTTGAAGAGTCCTTCCAGTGCCGGGCCGGCCAGCGCCAGCAGGCCCGCGACAAGTGCGGCGGACATCAGGGTGATCATGACCCAACCTGGTACATCGCCCCGCTCCGGATGATCGTCGTCGGGGACCGGACACTTGTGCAGGTTGGTTCCAAGCGCTGATCTGGACGACGGGAGTGTCCACAGCTGCCACAGCAAGAGTCCTGAAGCGGATAGGCCTTCGCGTCCGAGCTTTTTCATTTTCACCATTTCATCTTCCCCATTTCATCTTTCCCATTTCATCTTTCCCATTTCATCTTTCCCAATTCCTTATGCAGGAATCCATTGTGATCCGTGCTGTCTTGGTATTCAGGCGGACGCCCATGTGACGGATGTGAAAAGGCTTGACTGAGATTCGTCATTAGAAGCCAAGATCCAACGCGGCCAAGCCCGGATAGACCGCGAAGATCACCGTGAGGGGCAGGACGCCGAAAACCAGCGGGACCATCATGGCGATTTCCTTGCGGCCCGCCGCTTCCATCAGTTCCCGCTTGGCTGAATCGCGGACATCCGCAGCTTGGGCCCGCAAAACATCGGCCAAGGGAGTTCCGCGTTCGACGGCAACGACAATTCCATCCACGAACCGAACAAGCGGGCCGAGCTCGGTTCGTCCCGAAAACTCGTGCAGGGCTTCGATCAGGGGTGTGCCGGCCCGGGTGGCGGCCAACACCAGGGCAAACTCCTTCGCCAGTTCGCCGCGGGCTGTGCGACACACTCGATCGAGGGCACCGCTGGCGCTCTCCCCCGCACCCACCGCAAGAGCCATCAACTCGGCAAGGCTCGGGAATTCCGCCAGCATCCGCCTTTCCCTTCGTTTGATCTGCACCCGGAGCATGTAGTCGCGGAAAAGAAACCCTGCCAGTGCACAAACCAGGACCGTAGCAACCGCGGGCACCGGACTGAACCGACCCCCGGTGGCATTCACGACCACCACGACGAGCGCCGCGGCGAAGCCTGCGGCGGCCCACAGCAGTTGCTCCGCGCGGAAGTCCAGCGCGGACTTTCCAGAACCGGCCTTTGCCAGCTTTTTGTTGAGGGATGTGGTCCCCAGGTTGAACTTCGCCAGGTAGCCGAGGGCGTCGCGAAAAACCGGCCGCAGGATGCGCTCCAAGGGGCCGAACGGTGCGATGTCCGAGGGTGCGGAGAGCAGGCGCGATTCGAGGTTCTGGGACCTGAGTTGCGGCTCGATGCGCTCCACGAACGGAATCGTCCGCATGAATGGCATGCGAACAAAGATGAGCCACAATCCGGCTCCCAAAAGAAGTCCGCAGAATGCAGCCAAGGCAGTCAGCCCAGTCATCGAAGGACCCTTTCATCTTCAGGAAGGGCGGCGATGCGCAGCATGACCCAATAGCAGAAGGCCGAGACCAACAATCCGCCTCCAAGAACGCTGGCTCCGGCCGCCGAGTTATACGCGGCAACGGCTTCCGGCCGGCTGGCCAGCAACATCAGGACGATCCATGGGGCGGCAACGGCCAGGCGAGCACCATTGATGGTCCATGATTGTCGCGCCTCAAGCTCGCTGCGAGTCCTCGCGCTCTCACGAAGGAACTCGGCAAGAGTTCCCAAAAGGCGGCCCAGATCGGATCCGCCCACGTCCCGGGTCAGCCTGAGCGCCTCAATGATCCGGTCGGCAACGGGATCGGCCAAACGCTCCTTTAGTTTGCTCAACGCCGCATCGAAATGGCCGCCGGAACGGTAGTCCGCGGCAAACTCGCGGAAGAGAGCCCGCAGCTCTTCGGGACCTTTGTCTCCGAGCTGGATAAGCGCCTCGGGCAGCGAAAGCCCCGCACGGATCGCCGAGCGCAAATGGTCGACGACATCGGGCCAGAGCTCCCGGAGCATGGCGGTCCGCTTGCGCGCCCGCCAACTGACAACGGCCAAGGGAAGCCACATACCGAACAAGCCGAAGCACGCTGCGATCGAGAACGACGCGGTCATGATGTAGATCACCAGTGCGGCGAAAAGGCCCAATCCGAGGCACGATGCGATGAATCCCCCGCCGCTCACTTTTTCGATCCCGGCAGTGAGCAACAAGGACTCAAGGCGTTTAGGTTTTGGCTCCTTGACGGCAAGCGGGTCTTGTTCCCATGCCGACCACCAGATGAGGAAGACACCCAGCCCGCAGAGAACGCCTAGCAGCGGCGCCATTAGAAGTGCCCCAGGAGCGCGGCGACGTCAAATCCGGCCCGGGCGAATTTCTCGGCGGCCGGCATGGAATTCGACGTGGCTTGGAGCCGGCCGTCCTGCATCGTGAATACCTTGGACGACTCGATGATGCCGTTCTCCACGCGTCGCCCCAGCGAAAGGATCTCGGTGACTTGCCGGCGACCGTCCGCGTGGCGGCTGCAATGAACCACGAGATCGATGCATGAGGCCACGGTTGGAACGACGAACGCACTTGCACATCATTCCAAGTCACAGCAAGAGAAGGACCATCGCCCGCCGGAAAGCACTCGACGGGCGATGGCCTCACTGAAACTAAACCGGTTGCCCCTCAGCGGTCCAGTCCAAGCGGTGACCCCTCGGGCAAGTCGGTTTCCCGGCCTGACGCCATTCTTGGCCTCCGGTGATTCCGCCATCCGGACCAAAGCGCCATACTTCCTTGAGCGCTGTTCCGCACTCCGGACACACTAGATCGCTTTCCCGAATCTGAGTCTTAGCCATTCCTGACCTGAGTTGAGTTGGTGCTTGAAATGTGGCCACTGATCAGGGCATAGGCCTCGGCCAAGTTCCGTGCCACGGACCCCGAGCCTCCTGTTGAGGCGGCCAACGACTCCAAGAGCGCTGTCTGTGCCTTGGTTAGCGCATCATCATGCGCCTTTGCATCCGCAAAGTCGATTTCCTGGTCATACCGTGCACTTGTAGCCATTGCGACTCCCCCATTCTTCGTTGGTCCCCGCCGATTGCGGCTCCCCAGATAAAGATAGCTATAGGGTGCGACAGTTGTCGGCAACTGAGACCGATGTCGGCTTTGTGCGGGGAGTCCCGGGGAACGCAAAACCCCCGGCTCCGTCGAGGAGCCGGGGGTTTGGGACGATTTCAGGCGAGCACGAGCGCTTTTGAACCCGTCGAAACGGTGTCGCTGTCGCGGCCACTCGTGAAGCTTATGAAGCCGGACACGCTCGGACGTACCAACCGGAGCAGTTCAACTACCTCAGAGTGGACGTGAAACTCCGTGTGGAGTCGTGTGAACGGGATTTCCGCCGAAAGTTCAAGCACCTCTACACCAACGACGATGTTGTACTCATCAAGATCCAGGAGGATCGCATCGGTAACTTCAACCGTTCGTACTACCTTGTTCTTGCTCAGTTCGATGTAGGCGGCGTCTGCTTCGCGATCGATACGAACGCTCATTGTTGGATTCACGGGATTTGTCATCCTCCTTTTACAAACACAGTCTTAACTTTAACGGTCGCACTGTCTTGCATGTTCCCGACTATGCAGACCTGAAGCGTATCACCGCTTGCTGTCTCCCCGATGTAACAAGTTCCACTCGATTTTGCAGGCAGCGACGTGTGGTGGTCGTAGAGTACAGCTTCGGCTTCATCCCGGCTTATACCCCGCTCCTCCAGCCGTTCAAGCGCGTGGCGGGTCCAGATGATCCTGGTCACGACTTCGGTTCATCTACCTGAACTTCAAAGGCAAGTCGCCGTTGCCGTTCGCCGTCAACATGAATAAGTACCTCGTACAGCCCTGCGGTAAGGAGCGGAATCTGCAGAGTCACCGCAAAAAGCAACCCAACTTTGCCTGCGTACGGTCTCATGCCAGGTGCGGCCTCCAGTTCCACATCGACCCCGATGTTAAACTCTTTGCCGGGCGGTAACACTTCGATTCGAAGCGGCACACTCTGTACGGTATGCGGCGCGCGTAGCCGACCTGCCACGGATAACATGTGCGTCGTTGGAAGCGTGTCCGTATGCACGAAGGTGTAGCTAGCACCTACGACCGTTAGCTTGTTGTCGCTCACCTGCGCAAAGTCCGCGACGAATGCGTAGTCCAATCTTGTCTTTTGCTCCACGCCCACAGCCTATCGCCGGAGTCTTAAGCCTGTGGTTCGCGACTCGGGCGTCGAGGCCGTGAAGATTGAGGATACGTCACTCAGATTTTCGAGGAGTCGTACTCCACGTACTCACCTTGTTGCCCCTGGGTGACGACGCGCGTCCTGCAACGCTTGTCGGCAGGCACAGCGTAATACGAGTTGCCATTCCACCAGCCTCGCAGTTCTTGGAGTGTGATTAGAGCGCCATTGGTGGCGTCAGAGGCGATCTGTACGACCACCCAGTCCAGTTCGGTGACCGTTCTCGGGTCAGGGAGCACGAACGCTGGACGCGCCTTCTCTTTTGGCTCTTCTGCGAGTGATTCAAAACCGTTCAAAATGACTCCTCCGATAACTCAAGACTGCCAGAGCCAACAGTATTGGCCCTGCTGCGTTTTGTCTGGGGCGGACACGCCTACGAATCCGGAACAGCTTCGACACACAGGGAGACCCGCACCGGGACGGAAGACGGCGCGGGTCTCCCTGTGTTGGCGCTGGCAGGTCAACGGCCCGAAATGAGAAAACCTCGCCGCCATCGCTCCGACTCTTGTGAGAGTGCGTAATCGGAGACGTTCACGCCAAGCCTTCCTTTGAAGCAGTCACGGCCTTGTTGCCCTTGCGGCGTGCCCCAGGCTGGGCCTGTACTTCCGCAGCGGCAGCGCGGCCATTCGCGGCCTCGGCTTCCAACAGCAAATACCATTTCGGTTTTGCTTCGCCCATTAGGTACGTGAGTTCGCCCAATTCCGGGTGTTCCGGGTTGACGACGTGCACGACATCCTCAAACACCGGATTGGCGGCATACTCGGCGTCCGCGAACTGCAATGGCTCGACGGGCTGGCGACGGCCACCCCAAGGGAACGTTCCGCCCAGATTGTAATCAGTCATGGTCTCTCCTTATCGGTACTGTTGCGCCCAAGGCGGCAAAGCCTCTCCGGTTACGAATGTCACGGCAACGCCGTTCGGGTCCGTCAAATGCATGACGTGGAGGGCATCAATTCTGGGCGTTGGAACCGCGTCCGCTGGAAGCGGCAAACGCGAATCTGCCGCTTCCACGTAATCGTTGTCCTCAAATGACCCGTAGTTGTAATTCAATGCCGCGCCGAAAGGCGCACCCATAACCATTTACGGAGTTCCGATCAGAGCCTTGTAGACCGCGAATGCGCTGGACCTTGCAGGGGCAATGTCCCCGCGCCAATGCATTACGAATCCGACAATGCCCTGTTCGCCGTAGCGCTGGTCCAGACGCTGCAAAGTGAAATCGAGCCGCTGCCCAATTAGGAGCTGGCTCCAGTCGCCCACGAACGCATCGGCAGCCGTCAGGGTCGCTGTGCCTTGCGTGTAAGCGCTGGCAACCTGATTTGTCGGAATGAACGGAAGATCCCGCAAATCGGTCTGCATCTTATCGAGCGGCCTGAGCTGGGAATCGGTCATCTTCGCGTAGGTCTGCAAAAGCTTGGTCGGCAAAAGCATCGCCGTAGGCTGCTCATTCAAGTTTTCCACGGCATAGTCAAGGTCGATCAATTCGTTGAACCGCGTTGGCGCGAGACCATTCGCGTTACCGGTGCCAAGCACATTCGCAGCACGGACTGCAAGCAATGTAGCTGCCACACCGCGAGGATTCGGCCCGCTGGGCAGGTTGATCCCGGCCCAACCATTCGCAGTCACAATGCCGCCATACAAAGCAAGGTAGTCCAATTGCAAGGCCATTTTCTTGGCAATCTCCTGCTGGACCAATTGCTCGCCGTTGATCGAGTCCTGTAGCCATTCCATCGACACCTGCACGAGGATGGACATGGTTTTGGCTTGAAGCGTTACGTTATCCATGGCGAAGTCACTGGGACTTATTGTTGAACCCTCAGTCCTAAACGCTGCCGTGGCATCGCCGGTAACTCGACCGATATTCACGATTTGCGCATTCATCGGGACAATTTGCGCCCCGGCTTTCACAACGGCGCTGTAGTTGCGGGCAAGGTCAATTACGTCCGTAGCCCAGTCGGCAGGGACGACAGCGGACGTTCCAGAATCCGTAATGGTACGGACCATGTTCGCGAGCGAGCCGCCATAAACGCCCTTCACCGTCTCGTCGGTCGCTTTACGCGCGGCTGCTGCCTCACGCACAAGGGGGTGATTGCCGAACGCCTCGCCACGAGCTACGACGGCGGGAACGTCGGGGCGGTCCCGCAGCACGAACCTGGGGCCGGACGTGCGCTTTCCGGTTGCGGGCTGCACACGGCTGGAAGCGGCTGGAACGGCCCCGGCGCGGCCAGTCGCGCTATAGTCCCCATCCCCGCCGCTGTAGGCGCGAGGGGTGGCATCCAATTCTTTATCGAGCGCTGACATTTCGGTGCGAAGCGCGGTAATGCGAACCATGTTGGGCGCATCTTGGGAACGGAGTTCGGCCAGTTCGTCGGCAATGGCATTGCGACGGGCAAGAATCTCTTGAGCGGTCATTTTGGTTTGGCTCCTAAGCCTAAAGCGGGCCTTTGCCCGTAGTGGAACGGCGCGGCCCAAATTGAGGCGGCGTCTTACTCTTCCAAAGACAGGCGAAGTGTCTTGGCCCTGCAAATAGGCTGTCACAGAGTGCGGTTACCCGGAATCTCCGTGAGTGCCTAATGAACAGTTTACCGGATAATCATTCCTCGACCGAACGAGCAACCGCGCCCGGAAGACTGATATTCGACAACTTAAAGATTCGATCTTCCTCTTTCTGTTCGTCCACCAGCTCAGCGAGCTTGGCCTCGCTCCGTCGAATACCGGCGTCAATGGCAGCAATGTCCGTCCTCACCTTGATTGCCCTTTCCACGAATTCCGCGCCGCCCGCTTTAGCAAGCCTCCCGAATTGTGCCAAGGCATCATTCAGCGCGGCCTTGCGCGCCGTCTGGACAGCAAGTAATTCCTGTTCGCGCGCAATGAGTTCTCGAATGGTAGTCATTTTTCTTCTCCTAATCGGTTTTGACAACGTAGCGTCAGCGTTTGGTCACTTTGTCAGGTGGGTATGTGTAGGGCAGATGATCGTCATGGCCTAATGTGTTGGGCGAGCCGAACGGGCCGCCGAACTCAGCGTCAATCTCCGCCTGGGCGGCTGCAATCTCATCCTCAGCGCTCCGCGTCCCCGAAATGCGCGCGGGGGCCAGAATCGCCCTGAGTTCAGCCATGGCTTGGGTGATAAGCCGGTAATGCGCCGGGGCCAAATGCACGCGCCCGTCAGCGATCACCTTGTCAACGATTCTCGCCGCTGACATCGCCTGAGATTCAAGGCGTGCGCATTCCTTCGTCCAGATGCCAGCCCGCACGGCCAGCGCGTCAATTTCAGCCTCAACAGCGGACTCCGTGGACTCGGGCGCGGGTCCGCGCTCAACCACGGGCGGATCATCAGCCGGGAACGCCGGGAACGCCGCACTGACAACCGCAAGCCCTGGTCTCGCCGGGACAAACGGCATGCCGTCCACCTTCGCCCGGCGACGGCGCTGCGCCTCGGAATGGCCCGCACGGCAAGTCTCACAGCGGCAGTTGTGATGCCGGTAGCCGCTCGCGCCGTGCTTGAATGCATCGCTCATTTTGATTACTCCCTTCGTTTTGTCCCCACACCCGCCCTACAGGATTTTTCGCCCTACAAAGCGGAGAAATTCGGGAAGACTGCGCGGTCGTCCGTCCTTCCTCCATATAAAAAACGGCGTTCTGCATACCGGTGGTGTGTCCCCCTCGTGTGGGCGGTAGTCCCCTGGACGGCGTCGGCGTCCCAAGGGCACTGCTGCCCCGTAGACGCATTGAGGGTGCCTTCATGTGTGCTTGCCTATGCGCGGTGCGGCGGCGCTGTCCGTGCCCTGCTTCTGGGCTAATGACAGCCACGTAATTCACCTCCTCTTGGGCGTGTGCGTCCATGGTCATGCCTCGGGCATCCATGGTCGCCACGCTGGTGCGTCGTCGTGTGTTTGCCAGTCGTCAGGCCAGCCTTGACGGATAAGCGGAATGGGCGTGTACGGTCCGGCGTCCAAGGTGAAAGCGCCATCCTGGGATGCTGCCAACATCAGTTGCGCGTATCCCGGTTCGGAAACCAACGTGTGCTTTGCCCCGTCCGCGTCGGTTACGTAGATCAGCGCCACGGCCTTGCCGTAATGCAGCCCAATGCCAGCGGCTAACGCGGCGTCGATCTGCTCGATTCCATGGACGCTTGCGCGGGACGTATCTTGGCTAGTCATTTCGTCTTTCCGTTCATCGAATTGAGTTTCCCGTCGGCCCAAGGGACCGTCCTCAAGATTCTCGACAATGCATGAGGGCGGCATCGGGCCGGATCGGTAGGCGAATCCGCTGGCGCGTCACAATCCACGCAAACTCCTGCCACCGATGCTTCGCTCCGGAGCGTTGCCCGTTCAATCTGAAATGCGGGATCTCGTGACAGGCACTCATTGCAGCGATCAATGCCATGGGCAACATTCCACTCAGTGAGTCGTCCGTCACCGCACGTCCCGCAACGGTCATCAGCCTGTAATTCAGCGCGACGTTCTTCCGAAAACGGCTTAGCGTTACGCGGAGCGTTGCTCTCAGCGTTACTAGCGTTACTCTCGTGTGCGTTACGCAGAGCGTTACGCCTTCTGTCCCGAAACGCCTTCTGACGCGCGGCGGCTTGCTCCCTCTTCCGATCTAGTTCCATTGCTCCGCGCCTTCGCCTTTCGATTTTTCGTTTTCCGAAGCGGTTAAAGCTTTTCCTGTACTGGCCTGTCCTGACCTGACCTGGGTTTCGTGACGACTTTCGTGACGACTTTCGTCACTACCGGACGCACTCTCTCTCAGAACGTCGCAGTTCGTCGGCTCACAATGCGCATGGATGCCATTCCTGCAAGCGGTCTTGCGACGCTTATCGAGCCTGTCGCGTTCGGTCTTGTTTCTGACCCACGGTGGCGGTGCGTGGTTTTCCTCAAAATCCAAGACGACGTATCCGCCCCCTACGGATTCCATAATCCAATCGGCTTCCACGAGTTGCGCGAGACATCCGGCAGGGTCCGAAACATCGCTGCATCGTTCCGCTTGAACCTGACTGATATACCCATCCCACGATTTGAGCCGAGAGCAGGTGCCTATCATGGCCGTTAGGTGATGTCTCGCCTCAAATGAAAGTTGGAGATATCGCGGTTGGTCAAAGAACCCGTCGTCATAGCGAATCCACGGCATCACAGCAACGCCACCATTCGCCGGGCGTTTGGGAACTTGGCGACAAGGACGGCATACTGATTATCGAATTCAGTCTGGTCCGGCTGGTTTCTTTGGAGGTCCCTACTCGTCACCGTTCCCCGAGTAGGGACTTTCTTCTTTGTTTTCATTCGGATTCGCCGCCGCCCGAACTCCTGACTACGCCGCGCACGCGTTTGATTCGCGCGGGCTGCTTTATTGGCGTGGGCCGTAAAAGCACGGCTATGCGGTCGATCTGTTCATCGGTCAACGGCGGCGCGGTTGCGACAACTTCCCGGACGTACTGATTGATCTTGGCTGCCGCGAGTTCGGCCCGAGCTTCCATGAGTTTCGCTGGATTCCCGCTACGCCTCGACTCCCGCATGACGCGGCCCCGCGCATCTGCAATGTCTTTATCAACGAACACTTTTTGTCCCTACGTTGTCAAAACCCTAAAGTTTTTTTTGACGCGGGGAGCCAACTCGTTTACGACGGAAGCAAGCTCTATTTGTGTGTCTTATACCAGCATAAATGTCGTGCACTACTGCCATGCGAGCGCATGCGAAAGCCGCCCCGGTTGAATTCCAAGGCGGCTAATTGACAACCTATTGTCAGTCTAGGATTTCCACTCGATCCGCACGCGTTCGGGATCAAACACCCGTGGCGCGGCCTTACGGATTGGATCGACAGACGGCACCATGACGGCATCAATGACGGCGCGGCGACGCTCAATACTGGCCGCTTCCCACCAAGCCCGCACATTGTCCGCAGCGGACACAGGGACCACGGAGGCGCGGGCAGCAATTGCAAGTTCCGATGCAACTACGTCGAGCTTTGCCAGTACCCGGACATTGATGGCCTCTAACTGCTTCCGCGTGATCAACCCATCCGAAAAGCTGTCGGCTGCCTCGTCCATGCGCGCCCGCAATGCGGCGGATTCACTTTGCAATAGCTGCTGCCGTTCCTGATCCACCGGCCCAGCAAGGCGGGTAATCACGCCGGGCTGATCCAGCCGGGAAATGACGAGTTCCGAGATTAGATGCTCCACAGGCTCGGCTGTCTGGAATGCGTGGCCTGGCCCGGACACAACGCACTTGTAATAGAACTTGGTTCGGCCCGTTCCCCCGGCGCGACTAGACGTTTTCATGGGCGCTCCACATTTGCCGCAGCGCAACAGACCTGCCAGCAAATGCTTGACCTTGGAATCGGACTGCATGCGCCTCGCTGGGTTGCTGATGATGGCAACGACGGCCCGCCATTCATCTTCCGTGATGATTGCCGGGAACGTGGATTTCGTCTCCATGATCTCGCCCTTGTAGGCAGTCAGACCCGCATTCGTTGGTCGCAAAAGCAGGTTCCGGACACTCGTGGAAGTCCACAGCTGCCCGCGCCTCGTCGGCACGCCGCGCGCGTTCAAGTCCTTGACGATGGAGCCGATGCTTTCGCCGTTTATCGTCGCCGCAATTGCCTTGCGGATCTCGTCGGCGTCGGCCTTCACAATGACGGGGTTGCCCGTGCCAGTGATCTTCCAGCCGTAGGGAACCGGCCCGCCGCTGAACTTCCCCGCATTCGCCAATTCGACTTTCTTCGCCACGATTCGCGCTGACTTGTGCTCACTCTCGAAACGCGCCCATGCGCCAAGCGTGCGCGCCACTGCCCGCCCTGACGCGGTGCTGAGATCCAGTTCACCAGCCTTGACGGTCTGCGTGGTGACTCCATGTTTCTCGGATACGTCGATGTAATCCTCAAGCTCCCGTGGCGAGCGGTGCAACCGGTCACTGTGCCAGCAGATAACGGCCTTTACGCGCCCTGCCGCCATTGCCTCCAAGAGTTCCCTATAAGCGGGCCGCACTTTGCCGCTGAATGCGCTGATGTCGTTGTCCGCGTATACGTGCGCAACTTCCAAGCCAAGACGCTTCGCCACGTTTCGGCAATCCTGTTCCTGCCGCTGGACGCCCAAGCCCGCGCCCTCGCCGTCTTTGGAGATCCTGCAATATATAGCTGCCCGTGCTGGCGTAGTGCTCATATGCCCATGCTACGCCGCTTGCTGTGCTTTGAGATAGTAAGCACTTGAGATGTTCCCGCCGGCCAGCAGCGGCAAGGTGCAAATCTTGGTCACGGCGTCATGGGCCGAGTTGGCGTGGACGGTGCACATGCCCGGCAAGCCCGAATTCAACGCAATCAGCATGTCCAGGCTTTCGGCTTCCCGGACCTCGCCCACCACGAGACGATCCGGCCGCATACGAAGAGCCTCTTTGACGAGCCGGCGGAGGGGAATTTCGCCTTGGCCCTCAAGGTTTGGCTGGCGACACTGAAGGCCAACGACGTCGCGTAGCGGGAAGTGAAGTTCAAAGATCTCTTCGACGGTGATGACCCGCTCGCGGGAGCCGATATTGGCTGCCAAGCAGTTGAGCATTGTGGTCTTTCCGGCCTGGGTGGCTCCTGAGACGAGAATGTTCAATCCACTGGCGACCGCGGCTCCCAGGAACCGGGCTGACTCGGGCGTCAACGTCCCCAACTCCACGAGATGCTCGAGCCGGGTTGCCTTGACCACAAATTTGCGGATATTCACGGCCCAATGGCGGCGGGTGACGTCGGGAATGACGACGTGGAGCCGAGAGCCATCGGGCAGGGCCGCATCCACAAAAGGTGAGGAGAGGTCGAGCCTCCGCCCGGAACTCTTGAGCATCCGCTCGACGAGGTCGCGAACCTGCTGCTCGGTGAGGCTGATCGAGGTAAGTTCTGATTCGCCGTTCCTGGCAACGTAAACCTCGTTGGGCGCGTTGAGCCAGACCTCTTCGATGGTGGGATCATCCAGAAGTGGCTGGATCGGCCCGAAGCCGGCAACGGCGTCGAACACGTACTTGCGCGCAGTGTCCAAGCGTCCCAAGGGAGGCAAGGGGCCCAGAAGAGCCCGCTCATCGTAATCATTCACGGCGGCCTCGACGAGCCGGTGAATTTCGACTGCTTGACTCGAAGGATCCAGTCCGCGCCGACGAATCAGCTCCCGCACTTCATCCTCGACGATGCGCAATGCTTCCATGTTCCCCCCAATGCAGCATGCGCCCAGGCGCTGCGGAAACCTTCAACCAAGTTAAGGCTAGGGGAGGTTGCGACTCCCTGCCAAGTAGATTTGGGCGGTTGTGGATAACCACGAACAGCACGGCGATTGACAAGGAGGTCCCCGGATTCAACTGAACCTGCCGCGGCTGGATTTTGCGTGGACTATCCGCGGCACGGCATGCACGAAACCGGGATGGATTTGAGGCACTACTCGAGTGTTGACGGTGACTAAATACGAGTGTTGACACCCTGATTGGCCGCTCGTAGCGTCAAGTAATCAGGCGCGCGCCATTGGCCAAAAGGCCAAGCGCCTTTTGCTGTTAAGCCATCGACGCGCAACCGGGTTAATAATAAATGAATGCCCACAATGAGTACTGGCGACCCCGAATTGTGCTGAGGGTAAAACTGCACAGAAGGTCGCACCGGTCAGGTTGCAGGCGCGACGAACGGACTTGAGATGCAAGACGGGTGCATGGTGGCCTCCCGCATTGGGCGGAGGCCCTCCTTTGAAGCTCAAAAAAACCACCGAAAAGCGTTTGCCATGGCCGCAGCCGCGCTCCTTTTGGCGACGCTCTTCAATGCGGCGCTTTTGACCCGGCCGGCCCAGGCCGCGGGTCCTCTTGTCGTCACGTTGACATTTGACGACGCCAACGCTGATCAGGTGGCTGCGGCGAACTATTTGAATTCCAAAGGAATGTTTGGGACGTTCTTCCTTCCCTCCGGTTACCTCAACGCGACCGATCCTAATGGTGGCCCGCCTCCCTACATGACGACCGCCCAGGCACTTGCACTTCAATCGGCAGGCAACGAAATTGCCGGGCACACGGTCACGCACCCCGACCTTGCCCAGATGGACGCGAACGAGGTGGCACGCCAGATATGCAATGACCGCGTCAACCTGACCACTATGGGCTTCCGGGTCACGAATTTCGCCTACCCGTTCGCCTCCGCCACTCCCGCCGTCGAGCAACAAGTCGCCAACTGCGGCTACAACAGCGCACGTGGCCTGGGCGATCTGAAAAGCAAAGCCGCCCCAACGCTGACCGAAGTTGCTGAACCGCTGCCCGTTCCTACCGCGGACCTCTTTTTCACCAAGGCGCCCGATGAGGTAGACAACACGTGGGCAGTTGCCGACATGCAGGCCGTAGTGACCCAGGCGGAGGCCGGCGGCGGATGGGTTCAATTGACTTTCCACCACTTCGACTCGGCTACAGACCCTCTAACTGTCACGACCACCAACTTCCAGGCGTACGTGAATTGGCTGGTGACGGAGCAAACGGCCGGCAGGATCGTCGTCAAGACGGTGCGCCAGGTGATGGCCGCCCAATTCCCGGATCCCGCAAATCCGGCGCTCGACCTGGATAAGCCACTCGTCAATGGGCCGGCCGCCCCGCCACCCATCACGGTCGGAAACCTGATCCAGAACCCGAGTTTGGAAACAGCAGGCCCGGTGGCCACCGGACTCCCCTATTGCTGGGCAATCGGAGCATATGGCACCAACACCCACACCTTCACCAGCGTGTCCCCGGGCCACACGGGGTCCGTTGCAGAACAGATGGTCATTTCCGGCTACGTTGACGGCGATGCCAAGCTACTGCCGACTTTGGACCTGGGCCAATGTGCGCCGAGCGCTACGCCCGGCCATATCTATCAAATGTCCGCTTGGTACACGGCGACGGCTCCGACGCAATTCGAGCTCTACTACCGAACGGGCCTTGGCACGTGGAATTACTGGACCGCAAGTCCGAACTTTGCCGCGGCAACAGCGTGGACCCAGGCCACCTGGACCTCCCCACCGGTTCCGGCAGGTGCGAGCGCAATCAGCATGGGCTTGAACCTGCTGAGCAATGGAACCCTGATAACTGATGACTACGCGCTGTACGACTCGGTTGCCGTGGCCAGCGTGTTCAAATCGATGACACCAAGCAGGCTGCTCGACACCCGTAACAGCACCCCGGTGGCGCCAGGGGGCACGGTGTCCTTCCAAGTCGGCGGCGTCAATGGCATCCCCGCGAATGTCTCGGCAGTGACCTTCAACCTCACGGTGGCCAATCCGACGTCGTTCGGCTTCGTCACGGCCTACCCATCGGGAACCGCACGGCCGAACGCCTCCAACCTGAACTACGCCACGGGACAGATCGTCCCCAACTTGGTCACGGTCCCGGTGGGTTCGGACGGGAAGGTCACCCTGTACAACCAGTCCTCGGGAACCGCGCAACTGATCGCTGACGTCTCCGGGTACTACCTCCCGGCTGCCACATCGGCTCCTGGTGAGTTCCAAGCGCTGGCGCCAAGCCGGTTCCTGGACACCCGCAACAGCACCCCGGTGGCACCGAACGGAACGGTGTCCTTCCAAGTCGGCGGGGTCAGCGGCATCCCGGCAACAGTCTCGGCCGTCACTTTCAACCTCACGGTGGCCAATCCGACGTCGTTCGGCTTCGTCACGGCGTACGCGTCCGGAACCGCCCGGCCGAACGCTTCCAACCTGAACTACGCCACGGGACAGATCGTCCCCAATAGTGTCACCGTTCCAGTGGGCGCGGACGGAAAAGTCACGCTCTACAACCAGTCCTCGGGAACCACGCAACTCATCGCGGACGTTTCCGGTTACTACCTGGCCGGCACCGCAACGGCGTCGGGAACCTTCCAACCCATCGCGCCAAACAGGTTCCTCGATACGCGGAACAGCACTCCGGTGGCACCGAACGGCACGGTGTCCTTCCAGGTCGGCGGGATCAGCGGCATCCCGGCAACAGTCTCGGCCGTCACTTTCAACCTCACGGTGGCCAATCCGACGTCGTTCGGCTTCGTC
>NZ_JBYSXD010000019.1:0-76486 GCF_058781865.1 Arthrobacter sp. FW306-1B-F12A | reverse complement strand
GATCGACGGCGAGGGGGGTGAGGATCGGGAAGACCTTCTCGCCGAACATGATGCTCAAACGGTGCTGGGCCTCGTCGTCGAGTTCGTCCCAGCGCATGAGGTGGATGTGCTCATAGGCCAGAGCGGGGCGGATCTGCTCGGCGAATACGCGCGCGTGGCGTTCCTGCAGCTTCCGGGCGGCATCGCCGATCTGCTCCAGGACTTCGATGGGGCTCAGTCCGGCGGGGGAGGGCACCGCGAGTCCCGTGGCGATGCGGCGCTTCAAGCCGGCAACGCGCACCATGAAGAATTCATCCAGGTTCGAGGCGAAGATGGAAAGGAAATTGACCCGCTCCAGGAGGAAGAGGTCCGGATCCTCCGCGAGCTCAAGAACGCGGGAGTTGAAGGCGAGCCAGCTTAGCTCGCGGTCCAGGAAGCGGTCCGGGCTGATGTCGCCTTCCGGCTCGAGGGAGGGCGCAAATTCAGGAATGTCGATGCGGTCCTGGGTTGCCCGCGCAGCCGGGACTTCGGAAGACCCGAAGCGGGGAGGCAAGGTTGCGCCCTTGACCTCGGTTTTGGTGGTTCCGACCGGGTCCGGGTTCATCGGGCTCTCCTTCGTTCAGCGCGGGGTTTGATTCAACCCTACAAGGATTCCACGTACCGGAATCCTAGATGTCCTAGCCTTTCAGATACGCCTTCGTTCCGGGTTACTTCCCGGTTAACGGCGCATACATGACATCGACGTCCCAACGAACGAAGCCCAGTTTCTGGTAAAGGGCGACGGCCGCCGCATTGTCGGCGTCCACGTACAACATGACCGAGTGCAGTTCGTGGCTCTGGAGATACCTGATGCCAGCGACAGTGAGCGCTTTGCCAAGCCCCAGGCCTTGGGCCGCGGGTGTCACACCCACGACGTAGACCTCCCCGATGGCCGGATGGGGTCCTTGCCGGGGGTGCACCTTCGTCCAATGGAATCCGAGCAGTTCCCCGGCCGGGTTCACGGCGAGCAGGAAACCTGCGGGATCGAACCAATCCTCGGCCATTCGGGCGTCCAGGTCGGCCCTGGTCAGGGAGCCCTGCTCGGGATGGTGGGCAAATGCCGCCCTGTTGGCGGCCAGCCAGGCGGACTCATCCTGACCCGGCACGAAGGCGCGCAGCGAGACTCCCTCAGGCAGGCCGGCGTCGGGCAGTTCCGCGGTTGAGGACATAAGGCGCATCTTCCACAGTTCGCGCGCCGGACCGTAGCCGTAGCGGGCCGCAAGCTCCGCGGCGGCCTCGTGATTCCCGTGGGACCACGCGTTCAGCCCCTCGAGCCCGCGGCTGTCCCGGAGCGAGTCCAGCAACCGGCCCGCGGCACCCTGGTTGCGGTAGCTCGGGTGCACTGCCATTTCCAGGACTCCGGTCCCGTCGTCCGCTTCAACCACGACGGCGATTCCCGCCAGGTCCTGGCCGCTTGCGGGATCGGACTGCTCGTCCGGGGCGTACAGGGCCAGGGCGAGCACAGAGTGGTCGCCGGCATCGGCCCCGCGCAGCATGACCAGGGTCTGTTCTGACAGCGGGGGATTGCCGTCCGACTCCTCGGCGGCTGCGGCGAGCGCCTTGATGTCTTTCAACAACTCGTTGTCCGAGGCGCCTTTGACGACAAGGACGGGCCAGTTCTCCGGGTGCGCAGGGCTCATGCTGCAAGGCTATACGTCTCCGGCCGGTTTGGCGGGATGGATTTTGCAGGCACTGTGTTGGCCGTGTAAGGTCTATATCTCGTCCGGCTTCGCGAAGCAGGATACGAGGGGGATCCACCAGTGGGGTGGCCTCGATACGTTCGACCCGTATGTCCTCCACTCAAGCAAAAGAAGGCCCGGACTCAGTGAGTCCGGGCCTTCTTTGTGTTTCGAAGCTTGGGGTTCGGAAGCCTAGGCCTCCGTGAGCTCATCTTCCGGCAAGCGGACCAACGTCAGCCTGTAGCCAACGTTGCGGACCGTGCTGATGAGGTTCTCGTGGTCCACGCCGAGCTTGGCCCGCAGGCGCCGGACGTGGACGTCCACGGTGCGGGTGCCTCCGTAGTAGTCGTAGCCCCATACTTCGGTGAGAAGCTGCTGACGCGTGAATACCCTGCCCGGGTGCTGGGCGAGATACTTCAGGAGTTCGAACTCCTTGAAGGTCAGGTTGAGCGGCTGCCCGTTCACGCGGGCCGTGTAGCTTGCCTCGTCGATCACGACGCCGGCCGCCCGGATTTCGGTGTTGGTTTCCTCTTCGCCGGGGATTGCGCGGGCCACGGCCAGGCGGATCCGGGCTTCGACTTCGGCCGGGCCAGCCGAGTCGAGGACGATGTCATCAACGGACCATGCGGAAGAGACGGCAGCCATGCCGCCTTCCGTGAGGATCAGGATAAGGGGGGCGCTCAAGCCCGTGGCTTTGAGCAACTGGGTCAGGGAGCGGGCCCCCACGAGGTCCTTGCGGGCATCAAGGAAGACGACGTCGGTGGGGTCGGTTTCGAGCAAGGCCGTTGGCTCTGCCGGAAGGATGTGGACCCGGTGGTTCAAGAGCTCCAAGGCGGGCAGGATGTCTACCGACGACCCGGTGCTGTTCGTCAGGAGCAGGATGTGCGACATAGTTCCTCCAATGGGCGGTCCGCGCATCATCGGGCGTCTGAACCGGGTTTCCACCGGCCGGTAGCTGCTTATGGGGCGTGGTTCCGTTGTAACGGAAGCGTTGCAACAAGAAGCGCTGTTGACAACCGAGTATACCCAAAGGCCCCTGCAACGTCAGGGATTCGTGTCACCTTCAGCCCATGTTTGCGACATATTTGTGCCGTATAAGGCAGGATTGGCAGGAGGTTGCTCGCGGCTTGGAACGAAATGGGCCCATCGAGGATCCCATGAAGGCGCGGCGAGGTTAGGGACACAGTGAGGTCAGGGGCGCAGTGAAGTCTTGGAGCATCGGGGTGGTCGGCCTCGTGGCGCTCGCGGTTTTCGTCGCCAGCTCTTACGGCCCCACGGAAGGGTTGGTCGCCGTCGGAATCCTGGCGTCGGCCGCGGTTGGCATCGGCTGGCCCCACTTTCTAGCCGTCCCGGCGAAGAAAACGCTCGCCACGGTGATCGGCCTGAGCGGCGCGGGTTCAGCCTTGGCTGCCGGCTTCGTGCCAGCCCCCGGATTTCTCGATGCAACTCCGGCCTTCATCGCCGCAGGCGTGATTGCGGTGTTCGTCGTGCAGTTGATCCGCGGAACCGGTCAGGCCCAACGGCTCGAGTCCACTCTGGGCAGCTGCGCCGGTGTGCTGCTGAGCTGCCTTGGCGCTGGCTGGATTGCGGGGGCGAGGTTCAATGGGATCAAGGAAATGGTGTTGGTCGCTGCCCTCAGCGCCGCGGTCGCCCTCCTCGCCGGCTTGTTGCGATGGCCGGACCGGGTCGTGGCGCCCTTGGGCATCGTGGCCGCCGGGTTGGTGGCTCCGCTGGCAGGCCTGGTGTTCTCCAACATCGCGATCGTGGCTGCCATCGTGGTGGGCGTCGTCATCGGCTCAGTCCTGGTCAGTTTCCGTCGGATGGTGACGCTTCGGCTCGGCCGCCTGAACTTCCCGGCTGTCCTTGGAATGGGCGTCGCCCCCGTTTGGGCGGTTGGCGCCTTGTGCTACTTCATCGACAAACTACTCATCTACTAACAGTTAGGATGGCATCATGTCCGTACTTGCATTTGAAATCTTCTTCCTTGTCCTCCTCGGCCTGGCCAGCCTCTCGATGGCGTGGTTCGCTGGTTTTGTCGTTTACCGTCTCTTCAAAGGCCAGAAGTAGAGCTCCCAGCGCTTTTGATCAACCCGTACCTTCCGGTCCACTGAGGTAATTGCTGTGCCCATTGAAATTCCTTCCGACCTGACACCCGAACTGGTACCCCTTTCCTGGCTCATTGGTGAGTGGGAAGGCCGGGGACGGCTTGGAAGCGGTGAAGAAGACTCGGATCACTTCATCCAGCACGTCTCCTTCACGCACCACGGCCTGCCCTACCTGGAGTATCGGGCGGAAAGCTGGCTCAGCGACGAGGACGGCACCAAATTGCGGCCCCTCACCGTGGAGACAGGCTTTTGGGCGCTGGAGCGGAAAATGCTCGACGCCGACGGCGGCCCCGGCTTGATTCCCGCGGAAATCGTCCCGGTATTGAAAACTGCCGATGACGTCGAAGCCCACCGGAACGCCGACGGCGGGTTCGACATCACTGTGACGATTGTCCATCCCGGTGGCATCAGCGAGCTGTACTACGGTCAAATCAAGGGGCCGCAGATCCAGATGAGCACCGATATGGTGATGCGCGGCGGCCACTCCAAGGAATACACTGCGGCCACACGCATCTTCGGCCTCGTGGATGGCAATCTGTTGTGGCGCTGGGATGTGTCCACTCCGGGCAAGTCGCTCGAGGCCCACGCTTCGGCTTTCCTGAACAAGCTCTCCTAGGGTGCTTGTTACATAGCTTCAAGGTCTCACCGAAGAGGTCTCACTGAACGTCCCGTTTCGCAGTTCGAACCAAAGGGGAGCAGCAAGTGAACGAAGCGCCAAAACCTGCCAGCTATGACGATCTCAAGGCCGTCTTTTTCAACGGGACGCTCAAGCCATCGCCGCAAGTGAGCAATACCGACGGACTGATAACCATCAGCCGGCGCATCATGGAAAAGCAGGGCGTCAGTACCCAGGTGATCCGGACCGTGGATCACGACATTGCCGCCGGAGTGTATCCGGACATGCGCGAGCACGGCTGGGCGACGGATGAATGGCCGGAGTTGTATCCGGCGGTGCTGGAGGCCGACATCGTGGTGGTGGCCGGTCCTATCTGGCTTGGCGATAACTCCTCCCAGACCAAGAAGCTCATCGAGCGGCTCTACGCCCATTCGGGCCAACTCAACAGCAAAGGCCAGTGGGCCTACTATCCAAAGGTCGGCGGCTGCCTGATCACCGGCAACGAGGACGGCGTCAAGCACTGCGCCATGAACGTCCTGTACAGCCTCCAGCACGTCGGCTTCACCATTCCGCCCCAGGCCGATGCCGGCTGGATCGGCGCCGTCGGCCCCGGGCCCAGCTACCTCGACGAAGGGTCCGGTGGTCCTGAGAGCGACTTCACCAACCGGAACACCACCTTCATGACCTGGAACCTGCTCCACTACGCCCGGATGCTCAAGGACGTAGGCGGCATTCCTGCCTACGGGAACCTCCCGGACGAATGGAAAGCCGGTACGCGCTTCGATTTTGAAAACCCGGAATACCGCTGAGCCCCAAGGACTTCTACTACATATGACTTACACGAGCCCCCTATTGTCGCGCCCCGGAGCTGTAGAAGGCGGCGGCGAGGACTCCGGCGTCGCGGCCCACTACGGCGAGCCCCTGCGGGAGCAGCGCGCACTCGCCGCAGGCACCGCCGTCGTCGATCTTTCCTACCGGGGCGTTGTCACGGTCACCGGACCGGATCGCCTGAGCTGGCTCAATACTCTTTCCTCGCAGCAACTGACCAACCTCCAGCCGCGCGTCTCAAGCGAACTGCTGCTCCTCACCATTCAGGGACGCATTGAGTTCGACGCCCGCGTGGTGGACGACGGCGAGACCACCTGGCTGTTGGTCGAAGCCGCCGAGGCTGCCCCGCTGGCCGAGTGGCTCAACAAAATGCGGTTCATGTTGCGCGTCGAGGTGGCTGACGTGTCGGCCGAGTGGGCCGTCGTCGGCGCAACCAAGGCCGTTGACGCGTGGTCGGACAGGCTTGTCTGGGAGGACCCGTGGCCGCACATCGGCGTCGGCGGCTATTCGTACAGCGTGGTGGAGGAAAACTCCCACCCCGGCCTTGAGAGGCCCTGGTTCGAGTACCTCATTCCGGCAGACGAGCTTGAAGCGGCCGTTGAGGGCATGGCCCTCGCTGGCTCGTTGGCCGCGGAGGCGCTCCGCATTGCTGCCTGGCGTCCCCGGCTCGGCGCGGAGACGGATGAGAAGACCATCCCGCACGAGCTCGATCTCCTCCGGACCTCGGTCCACTTGTCCAAGGGCTGCTACAAGGGCCAGGAAACCATTGCCCGTGTCCACAACCTCGGACACCCGCCCCGGCGGCTCGTTTTCCTGCAATTGGACGGCTCGCAGCACACCCTTCCAGCGCCGGGCAGCGTTGTATTTGCCGGCGAGCGCAAGGTGGGTACGCTGACATCTGTGGCCCAGCACTTCGAAATGGGGGCAGTAGGACTGGCCCTGATCAAGCGGTCTGTGGACCCGCACGAGGTGCTGACCGTGCTGGACGGTGAGGAGCCTTATCCGGCCGCCCAGGAAGTAATCGTTGCGCCCGATGCCGGACAGGTGGTGGGGCGTCAGACCGGATTCCTGAAGGGACCCCATCGATGAGCGAAACGACGGGCGCTGAAGCCCAAGCGACGGGTGCCGATGACGAGGCCATTGCCTTGGCGCACACCTTGTTCGATGCCGCCAGGGAAGGCAACTCGGAGCTCCTGCGGAGCTACCTCAACGCCGGTGCTCCGGCTGGAATGCGCACTGCCGCAGGCGACTCTCTCCTGATGCTGGCCGCCTACCACGGCCACGCGGAAACCGTTCAGCTTCTGCTGTACCACGGTGCCGATGCGAACGGGGCAAACGACCGTGGCCAGACTCCGCTGGCCGGCGCGGTTTTCAAGGGCTACACGGAGGTGGCCCGGGTTCTGATTGACGCCGGCGCAGATCCCGACGCCGGTGCGCCCACAGCGCGCGAGGCCGCCCGGATGTTTGCCCGCGCGGAGATTCTCGAACTGCTCGGATAGGCCAAGGGGGCCGTCGGGCTGAGCCCGTGCCTGGCGGCGCGGCCGCGGCGGCTGCCTTGCAGTCAATTATTCCATGTGGAATAGTTTTTGTGGAATAGTTCGCACGGAGGATGGGGAAATGGCACGAGCCGCACTGACTCCACTTGGTGTCGCCGCATTGGCCCTCCTCGTGGAGGCGCCGATGCATCCATACGAGATGTACCAGCTCCTGATGGCCCGTCACGAGGACCGCTTGGTCAAGGTCCGGCCGGGCACGCTCTACCACGCCGTCGGCCGCCTGGAAGAGGCGGGTTTCGTCGAGTCCACGGGCATTGACCGCGCCGGCAACCGGCCCGAGCGGACCACCTACCGAATCACGGGAACCGGCAGGGAGGCGCTGACCGAGCGCCTCCAGAACATGCTGGCGGAACCCGTGAACGAATACCCGAGCTTCCCCCACGCGATCGCCGAGGCACACAACCTGCCGTCCGGCGTCGTCCTCGAACTCCTGGACCGCCGCGTGGCGAACCTGGAAGACCAACTCGACTTCCTGGTCCGCGGTGAAGAAGCTGTCGCCGCAAAAGGCGTCGAGACCAAGTTCTGGATCGACGTCAAGTACCAACAAACCATGCTGCGGACGGAAATCGACTGGATACGCAGCTTCCAAAACGATCTCCGCAGCGGGCAGTTGCCGTGGTAACCGCCCAGCCAACGCACCAACGTGCAAGATATTCAGCACAGTCAAAGGAAACCCATGGAAAACGTAGCTAAACCGTGGCCCGCACTGTGGTCCCTCGTGGTCGGGTTCTTCATGATCCTGATCGACACCACCATTGTCTCCGTGGCGAACCCACGGATCATGGAGGGCCTGCATACCGACATCAACGCCGTCATCTGGGTGACGAGCGCCTACCTCCTCGCCTACGCCGTGCCGTTGCTGATCACCGGAAGGCTCGGTGACCGCTTCGGGCCCAAGAACCTCTACCTGATCGGCCTCGTGGTCTTCACGCTCGCTTCGCTGTGGTGCGGCCTCTCGGGCGACATCGGCATGCTGATCGCGGCCCGGGTGGTCCAGGGCATCGGCGCAGCCATGATGACGCCCCAGACCATGGCCGTCATCACCAGGATCTTCCCGCCGGACCGCCGCGGCGCGGCCATGGGCCTCTGGGGAGCGACGGCTGGCATGGCCATCCTCGTCGGTCCGATCCTCGGTGGCGTGTTGGTTGACGGCCTCGGCTGGCAGTGGATCTTCTTCGTCAACGTTCCCATCGGCGTCGTTGCCTTCGTCCTCGTGACCCGGCTGGTACCGAAGCTGACCACGCACAGCCACAAGTTCGACGTCGTGGGTGTTTTGCTGTCCGCGGCCGGCATGTTCCTGCTGGTGTTCGGCATCCAGGAAGGCCAAAGCTACAAGTGGGGCACCGTCACCGGGCCCATTACCGTGTGGGGACTGATCATCACGGGGCTCGTTGTCCTTGCCGTGTTCGTCCTCTGGCAGTGGCTGCTGGAGCGCCGCGGCGGCGAGCCCTTGCTGCCGTTGGGCCTGTTCAAGGACCGCAACTTCTCCTTGGGTAACACCACCATCATGGCGGTGGGCTTCACCATCACAGCGTTCCCGCTCCCCACCATTTTCTACTACCAGGTAGTCCGTGGGCTGACACCCACGCAGTCCGCGTTGCTCATGATCCCCATGGCCGTGATCTCCGGCGCTTTGGCACCTTTCGTCGGCAAGTTGATCGACCGGATCAATCCGCGCTGGTTCGCGGCCTTCGGGCTCCTCTGCCTGTCCGGTGCCCTGTTCTGGACCGGGACGCTGCTGAAGCCGGACACTCCCATCTGGATGTTCCTGCTGCCCAGCGCCCTCCAGGGCGTGGCCAATGGTTTCATTTGGGGCCCGGTCTCCAACGCCACAACCCGCAACCTGCCGCCGCGCTCGGCCGGCGCCGGTTCCGGCGTCTTCAATACGACGCGCCAGATCGGTGCGGTCCTGGGATCGGCCGCGATTGCTGCCCTCATCCAGTCCCGGCTCGCGGCTGAGCTGCCCGCGGCCCCGCCAGGCGCTGCCCCGGCAGGCGAAGGGGGATTCACCGGCAAGTTGCCAGAATTCCTGCACGACGGCTTCTCGACCGCGATGAGCCAGTCGGTCCTGCTGCCCGCTTTTGCGATTCTGCTGGGGGCAGTAGCGGCGTTGTTGTTTGGCAAGCCCAAGGCCGTCCAGGGTTGGGGTTCTCCGGCGGCAGCCCCGTCCGAGGCTAAGACTCAAACTGTTTCGCAAGACGGCTAGCCCGCGCGAACTGGCAGACGATGCCCTCAAAATGGGGGCATCGTCTGCCAACTCGCGGTTAGCGGAGCAGGACGGAGGTCTGGATGCCCCCGTCGACGAATCCCAGCTTTCGGGCCAAGGCCATGGAGCCCCGGTTGTCCAGCGCTGTTCGCCATTGCAGCGTCAGGCCGGAGGCGAGTGCCTCGTGGGCGGCGATCGAGGCAGCCAGGGTTCCAAGTCCTTGCCGGCGCAAATCCGGCGGCACCAGGACGCCCATGTCCGCGAGGATCCCCTGCCACTCCGCATAGGCGCCGCAGGCCACCGGTTTGCGGTCCGGTTCGTTGCCGTCCATCACGGTGAAATGGTGGTCCATCCTTGAGAGATGGACTTCATTGACGTCGTCTGGAGGGCACCTGCCCTCCAGCTCGATCGCCTCCGGGTGGCCGTGCGAGACGGTGACTTCGCCGCCCGGCCGGAAGGGGGGAAGGTCGTCGGCGAACAGCAGCGCCGACGTCCCGAGCCCGTGGCCGCCGTGTTCGCGGCTGATCCGCAACAGTGCGGAATGCTCGCTCAGTTGATCGTCCGAGAGTTCGACGGCGGCAGCCACCGCCCACGCGGGAGCCACCAATGCGGAGCGGCCAAAGAGCCTCACGAAGGTGATGGATTCGGCGTCTTCGTCTTCCCTGACCAGCCGCTCCCCGGTGCGGGCAGCAGGTGAGCCGGAGACGAAACTGAAGGCCTCGTCGTCGAACCCTAAGTGCCGGGCCCAGGCCAGCAGCACAATTTCCGCCGATCCCGCATCAAGTTCCATGACATCGAGTCTATGCAGTCCCGGAAAAGGAAAGGAGCAGGCAGGCACCCGGTGGTACCTGCCTGCTCCTTGAAGAATCTGCCCTTGTGAAGAACCGGCTCAGCCGAACAGCACCGCAGCTTCGTCATAGCGGTTCTGCGGGACGGTCTTGAGCTTGCCCAAAGCGGCTTCGAAGCCCACATGCTCGATGTCCGTGCCCTTGAGGGCCACCATGGTTCCCCAGCGGCCTTCCACGACGGAATCGATGGCCGCCATGCCCAGGCGGGTGGCCAGGACGCGGTCAAAAGCCGACGGGACGCCGCCGCGCTGGATGTGGCCGAGGATCGTGGCACGGGTTTCGATGCCGGTGCGGGCTTCGATCTCCGGCGCGAGCTGGTCGGCGATGCCACCCAGGCGGGGCCGGCCGAAGGTATCCAGGCCGCGTTCGGAGTGCGGGGCCTCCATGTGGTCCGGAACAAAACCCTCAGCGACAACAATCAGCGGCGCACGGCCACGATCGTGGGCCTCCTGGACCCACTCGGTGATCTGCTCGATGCTGACCTTCTGCTCGGGGATCAGGATGGCGTGCGCGCCGGCGGCCATGCCCGCGTGCAGGGCGATCCAGCCCACGTGGCGGCCCATGACCTCGGCGATCATGCAGCGGTGGTGGGATTCTCCCGTGGTGCGCAGCCGGTCGATGGCCTCGGTGGCGATCTGGACGGCGGTGTCGAAGCCGAAGGTGTAGTCGGTGGCGTCGAGGTCGTTGTCCACGGTCTTGGGGACGCCCACGATCCTCAAGCCGGCGTCGGTGAGGCGCTTCGCGGCGGCCAAGGTGCCTTCGCCGCCGATGGCGATGATGGCGTCGATGCCGAGGCGGTCCATGTGGGCCTTGATGACATCCGGCCCGCCGCCGTTTTCGAACGGGTTGGTGCGGGAGGTGCCAAGGATGGTTCCACCCTGTTTGGCGATACCGCGGACCATAGTCCGGGGAATGTCGATGACGTCGCCCTCCACGACGCCCCGCCAACCGTCCCGGAAACCGACGAATTCCTGGCCGTGGATGGCGATTCCCTTGAGGACGGCGCCGCGGATGACGGCATTAAGTCCGGGGCAGTCGCCACCGCTGGTAAGGATTCCAATTTTCATGAGGGCTCAAATCCTGGCTAGGAGGTATACGTGCAGAGCGCCACGCTGAGCTCACAATGATTGTAGGGGGCAATGTGGGGTAGGACACAAACCGTGACCGCCGCGGATGAGACTTTTGAAACAACCAGGAAACAGCCCGGGCGAACCCGGGCTGTGCTAGTTCCTGCCTTGCGAGCGCTGGGTGAGGAAGGATTCCAGCGCAATGGTGCCGCTTTGGTTGGGAAGCAGCAACCATGCCACCACGTAGATCACCACGGCGGGCCCGGGTAGCAGGCAGAAGATCAGGTAGCCAATGCGGACGTAGGCTACGTCCACATTCAGCTTGGCGGCGATGCCACCGCAAACCCCTCCGATCAAACGCTGCGGACCGCGCTTCAGGCCGATGCCCCGTACGATGCTGAAGAACTTGTTCATGGCTAGAGCCTTCCCTGTTGTGGCTGCTTTGTCACGTGCTGCTTGCTAGCGGTGCTCGGAATTGACGGCACCGGAGTCCGGGCTGGACCCGCGGTCTTTTCGTGAGCGGGCGGAGACCAGGCCTCCGATCACGAGTGCCGCGCCAGCTCCGATCATGAGCCCGATCAGCACATAGGTGCCGTTGAGGACCACGAGGCCGAGTTTGGAAATGATGATCAAAGCTGCGAGTGCCAGGACAATCAGCCCCCAGACCACGGTGCCTACCCTTGCCCGGGCGGTTTGAACCGGGGTTTCAGGTGCTGTTTCAAATGCCTGCGTGGGTTCGTGCGTGCTCATGTCAGTTTCCTTCCTGGACGGTGACGTTGCTGAAAGTGCCGTTGAGCCTGACGACAAGCTTGGCGCCGGGCTTGTCCGTGTTGAAGCTGTCCCGGGTACCGCCATTGCTTTGGGTGACTGCGCTACCGTCTTGCTTGAGGTTCGCGAAGGTCATGTCCGCCTGGACCTCCACCGGCACGGTCGCCGGGATGACGAGTTTGATATTGCTGGCGGTGACGTCCATCGGAACAACGACGTCGGAGCTCAGCGGCGCGCTCAGGTTCAGCTTGGTCAGGTCGACGGTCCCGTTGGCCCCGGTGATGTCGAAGCCTTTGCGGGCATCGTCGATGCTCACGGGATTCCATTGGGCATTCTGGAGACGGAAGTGGTCCGCGTTGGGCGCGATATTGAAGATGCCTCCGATCACCAGCGTCGCTATGGCCAGGAAGCCGAGTAGTCCCGACGTGCGGCCACGAAGCCCCGCAACAAGGATCCCGAGGCCGAGGACTCCGGCGCCCGTGGCCCAGACCACCGCGTTGGCGGCATCGCCCAGGTGGATGACGTTGCCGGCGTCGAGCAGCTTGAGTGTTCCGCCGGCCAGCAGGGCAGCCCCCGCTGAGACCGCTACGATGGCCGCGCCCGGCCCCTGCCGCCTTGGACGCTCGGGGCGTTCGGGGCGGTTGGGAACGCCGGCCGGTGGGTAGGGCCCTGCGGGATTGACGGGGCCCGAGGGGGTTCCCGGCCCCCCGGTTCCGTAATTACCGGTTCCGCCGGTTCCGTAAGTCCCGGCGCTGTAAGGACCCGCGCTGTAAGGGCCCGCGCTGTAAGGGCCGGCCGGGTAGCCTGCCGAGGCGTGTGTGTCCGCGCCGCCAAAGGAACCTGGAGCGGCCGCGTAGTTGTGTGTGCCCATTGTCTGCCTTCCGTTGCGGGCTTTGCTGCGCTGGACCAGGAAATAGACCAGGTAGATGATGCCGCCTACCCAGAACAGCGTCCACAGGAGTCCGGGAACCCCATTCCAGCCCCATCCCCAGAAACCGCGGCCGAGGCTTGGCAATCCGATGATGGTTGTGATGAAGGCTCCGGTCATGCCTGCGGACCAGCGGCCCGCCCCGGCCTCCTGTGCATGGATGCGGCCATCGGGTTCGGGCAGGAGCGCCCAGGCGATGCCATAGAGCAGGATGCCTATGCCGGCGAAGAGGGTGAGGATGATAAAGATGCCGCGGACGATCAAAGGATCGATGCCGAAGCGGTGGGCGATGCCGCTGGCCACGCCGCCCATCCACCGGTCCCGGCCACGGCTGATGCCTTGGCTTCGGATCCAGTTGAAGAAGTTCTGCGGGGGAGCTGGCACGGCGTAATTCGGTGCCGCGCCGCTGGTGTTGCCGGCGTTCGGCTGGGCCGGTTCTTCGGGCACGCCCGTCGCGGCCGGCTGGCTGGATTCTGCAGGTTGTCCGGGCTCCGCAGCTTGTCCGGGGTCCTCTGGATTCATGCTGTTCGCGTTCATACTTCGATCTTGCCGTCCGGCGACGTCTCCCTCTATTGGGGGATACCCTGAACGTTCCCTGAGTGGCCCCCTGAGATGCCCTGCTTCGAGCGCCGAAGACCCTGATACGTGTTTGGATGGATTCATGACAACCGCCACGCAACGCCCGCCGCTGGTCCGGAGCAGCGACCGGATTATTGCCGGCGTGTGCAGCGGCCTGGCGGACCATCTTGGCTGGCCCGTGAAGTACATCCGGCTCGCCATGGTCCTTGCCTCGTTCGCCGGCGGCGCGGGCCTGGCTTTCTACGCCTGGCTCTGGGTCATGGTGCCCACCGCTGACGAAAGCGCCCGCCGAAACAGCCGCCGGCCGGCGTCGCCCATTGCTCCCGCGGTGAGCCTGCCTCCTTCGGTGAGCATTCCTCCCGACGTTGCAGCGCCCGACGGCGCGCAGCCGGTGCCGCTGTCCACCCCGGCTCCCGTCGTCGCCTCCTGGTTCAGGATTCGGCGGATCCAGTATGGGAAAGAGATCCTCCTCGGGGCCGGCCTGCTCCTGGTGGCCGCCATCCTGATCGCCCGGCAGTTCGGCGTCGAGGTCCCCCTCGGCACGCTGATCCCGGCGGCGGCCATACTCGGTGGGGCGGCGATCGCGTGGATGCAGTTGGACGAGACGCGCCGGGCCGGGCTGGTGGACAAGACGAAGGCGGACCAAGCCGGTGGCTGGGTCCGCCTTGCTGCAGGCCTGGCCTTGGTGGTTGCCGGGGTGTTGGTCATGGTGTCCGGTTCCGGCTCGTGGGAGCAGACCTGGCTCGCGCTGCTGGCTTCCATCGCGGTGCTGGGCGGCGTGGCCTTGGTGCTGCTGCCGTGGGGCTTGAAGTTCTGGAAGGACCTTGAAACTGAGCGGGCAGCGCGGGTTCGCGAGACCGAGCGGGCCGAGATTGCCGCCCACTTGCACGACTCGGTACTGCAGACGCTCGCCTTGATCCAACGCCGTGCCGGTTCGGAACAGGACGTGGTCCGCCTCGCCCGTGCCCAGGAGCGTGAACTGCGCACCTGGCTGTACCGGGACGCCGCCAAGGATTCGGGGCTCCTCGCGGAGCGGATTGCCGCAGCCGCAGCCGAAGTGGAGGACGCCCACGGACATCCGGTCGACGTCGTCAGCGTCGGAGACACCGCCATGACGGACAGGCACGAAGCCCTCGTCCTGGCGGCCCGGGAGGCCATGCACAATGCTGCCCGGCATGGCGGCGGAGCCGTGTCCGTCTATCTCGAGACTTCCGACACCGGCAGCGAGGTTTTCGTCAGGGACCGCGGACCCGGCTTTGACCCGGATGCCGTCCCGGAAGACCGGCTCGGTGTCAAGGAGTCAATCGTCGGACGGATGAAACGCCACGGCGGCACTGCGGTCATCAGCAGTAGTTCCGAGGGCACCGAAGTACGCCTGAAACTGCCCGTCGAGAACGCCGACAAAGCAGAGAACCGAAACGGAGAAGCCAAAGTATGAACGCCCTATCAGAGCAAGTAACGCGGAAGGTTCGCGTGGTGATCGTGGACGATCACGCCATTTTCCGGTCCGGGCTGAAGGCCGACCTCGATTCGCGGATCGACGTCGTGGGCGAGGCCGGAACAGTGGAACAAGCCATCGCCGTGATTGCCGAGGTTCAGCCGGAGGTGGTGCTTCTTGACGTCCACTTGCCCGGCGGCCTTGGCGGTGGCGGCCGGGAGGTCATCAGTGCATCCTCGGCGTTGCGCGGGAGCACGAGCTTCCTGGCCTTGAGCGTCTCGGATGCCGCCGAGGACGTCGTGGCCGTCATTCGGGCCGGGGCACGCGGCTACGTCACCAAGACCATTTCCGGCCCGGAGATCTCCGACGCCGTGGTCCGCGTGGCCGACGGTGACGCGGTCTTCTCGCCGAGGCTGGCGGGTTTTGTCCTGGACGCGTTTGGAACTTCCCCGGCCGAGATCGCCGACGACGAACTCGACCGTCTTTCCGCGAGGGAACTGGAAGTCATGCGTCTCATCGCCCGGGGTTACAGCTACAAGGAGGTGGCCAAGGAGCTGTTCATTTCCATCAAGACCGTGGAAACCCATGTCTCTGCGGTACTCCGCAAACTCCAGCTCTCCAGCCGCCACGAACTGACCAAGTGGGCCGCCGAACGCCGCCTCCTCTGACGCCCGCTCACCTGTGGTGGGTTAAACCCAAACGCCCGCTCACCTGTGGTGGGTTAAACCCAAACGCCCGCTCACCTCTATCCCAAGGTGAGCGGGCGTTTGCGCGGGGGAAAGGCTACTTGGCCTGGCCGAGGAATTCCTGGAGGCGTCGAACGCCTTCGGCGAGGTCGTCGTCGCCCAAGGCGTACGAGAGGCGCACGAAACCGGAGGGGCCAAAGGCCTCGCCCGGAACAATCGCGACCTCAACCTCGTCGAGGATCAGTGAGGCAAGCTCCGCGGACGTTGACGGACGGACGGGACCGTTCGAGGTCGGGAATTCCTTGCCCAGCAGCCCGCGGACGTCGGCGTACACGTAGAAGGCGCCGGTCGGCGTCGGGCATTCCACACCGTCGATCGCGTTCAGTCCGGCAACGATCGCCTTGCGGCGGCGGTCGAAGGCGACCTTCATTTCGTCGACGGCGGTCAGCGGACCGGACACCGCAGCGAGGGCTGCGATCTGCATGATGTTCGAAACGTTCGACGTCGCGTGCGACTGGAGGTTGGTGGCGGCCTTGATGACGTCGGCCGGGCCGATCATCCATCCGACACGCCATCCGGTCATGGCATAGGTCTTGGCGACACCGTTGAGGATGACCACCTTGTCGCCGAGTTCGGGAGCGGCAGTGGCGATAGAGGTGAAGGGGACGCCGTCGTAAGTCAGGTGTTCGTAGATCTCGTCGGTGACAACCCAGAGGCCCTTGGCCGCGGCCCATTTTCCGATTTCGGCCACTTGTTCGGCGCTGTAGACGGCGCCGGTCGGGTTGGACGGGGAAACGAAAAGCAGGATCTTCGTCTTGTCGGTGACCGCGGCTTCGAGCTGCTCCACGGTGACCAGGTAACCCTGCTCGGGTCCGGCGAAGACCTCGACGGGAACGCCTCCGGCCAAGCGGATTGCCTCCGGGTAGGTGGTCCAGAAAGGCGTGGGGATGATGACTTCGTCGCCCGGATCAACCAGGGTGGCGAAGGTGTTGTAGACAGCCTGCTTACCGCCATTGGTAACCATCACCTGGGAAGCATCGACTTTGTAGCCCGAGTCGCGGAAGGTCTTGTCCGCGATGGCCTGCTTCAGCTCCGGCAAGCCGGCAGCGGGGGAGTAGCGGTGGTACTTCGGCTGCGAGGCGGCCTCGACGGCGGCCTTGACGATGTAGTCGGGGGTCGGGAAGTCGGGCTCCCCGGCGCCAAAGCCGATCACGGGGCGACCCGCTGCCTTGAGCGCCTTGGCCTTGGCGTCAACGGCAAGGGTGGCGGACTCGGCGATGGCGGAAATTCGCTGTGAAATGCGGGCGGCAGGTATTCCGGCAGACATTAAAGCACCGTTCTTCGCGGGCAGCTCATGAGCTGGATGGTGGGATTCGACGGAATCTACTTTATGCTGTTCTGCGGAGCTATCGGGCTAACGTCTCGAAAGTGACAGTGCATGCTGATCAAACGAGCGCTGATCACACGAGGCTGAACGCTCCGGAAATGGCCCGGTTCGACTATCGCGACGTTGTTGCGTAGACTGGTTCACCGGTGTTGAAAAACATCACAATGGTTCGCGCCCCAGATTGGCTCGGAATCCCGTGTTCTTGGGGATTCCTTGGCAATGATGGAGTGCGGCCAAATATGGATTCGTTCCATAGGGTAGTGGCGCAATTGGTAGCGCAGCGGTCTCCAAAACCGCAGGTTGCAGGTTCGAGTCCTGTCTGCCCTGCGCAAGCTGTTCCGGGTTTCGCTCGGAACAAGCGCAGCAACCATGACTCTGATCAGAGTCGGGTCAACGACGTTTGCATAGATGAGTGAGGATCAGGTGACCGAAACAGCTGCGAGCAGCTCGAAGGGCCGCCCTGCCAAGAAGTCCGATTCCGGACTCTTCGCTCGAATTGCTCTTTTTGTCCGCCAGGTAATTGGCGAGCTCAAAAAGGTAGTTGCCCCCACCCGCAAGGAACTGGTCAATTACACAGTCGTGGTGCTGGTGTTCGTGGCCATCATGATGTTGGTCGTCACCATCCTGGACCTGGCTTTCGGTACGGGAATCAAATGGGTTTTCGGCGCTACCGGCACCACGAACCACTAAGCGGATCGCTCCGCAAACCGCGTGAAATCCCCGGAAAATCAAGGGATTTCACAGGGTTTGCGGAATTGAGCCATTTAAATAGGCATGTTAGGCAATGAGGAAGCAGGAGACCAAGTGTCTGAGCAGGAGCTCGAGGTAACTGAGACTGAGCTGGATGGGCCCGCTGAAAGCACGGCCCACGCCACGGCTGACGCCGTGGAAGGATCCGAGGTCGATTCTGCTGCGCCCGAAACTGCCGACGTCGACGACGCCGACCAGGATGAGTCCGATGACGCCGAGTCCGATGACGCCGATGCGTCCGACGACGAGTCCGGCGCCGACGCCCTGGCCGCCGCTGCAGCCGTAGCGCCCGCCGACCCCGCCGAGGAGTTCAAGGCCAAGCTTCGCCGCCAGGAGGGTGACTGGTACGTCATCCACTCCTACGCAGGCTACGAAAACCGCGTCAAGGCCAACCTTGAGACCCGCATCCAGACCTTGGACATGGAAGATTACATCTTCGAGATCCAGGTGCCCATGGAGGAAGTCGTTGAGATCAAGAACGCCCAGCGCAAGATCATCAACCGCGTTCGCATTCCGGGCTACGTCCTCGTCCGTATGGACCTGACCGACGCATCCTGGGGCGCCGTCCGCCATACCCCGGGTGTCACGGGCTTCGTGGGCAACGCACACAACCCGGTCCCGCTTCGCCTCGATGAGGTCTTCTCCATGCTGGCCCCGGTCTTCGAAGAGCAGCAGGCCGAAAAGGGCAAGCCGGTCAACAAGCAGCACCAGACGCCCGTCGACATCGACTTCGAGGTCGGAGAGTCCGTCATCGTCAAGGAAGGTCCGTTCGAGACCCTTCCCGCCACGATCTCCGAGATCAAGATGGATTCCCAGACGCTTGTGGTGCTGGTGTCGATCTTCGAGCGCGAAACCCCGGTTACGCTCGCATTCAACCAGGTCACCAAGATCTAGTTGATCCAAGAATTTCGCCCCGCGGTTGCCCGCTTAGCAGCCACGGAGCGGTCGGTCGCCTTGCCATGGCGGCCACAAACCTGAGGCACGCTCCTGTGTCCTAGGAAGTTATTGAGAGAAGGACCTACATTGGCTCCCAAGAAGAAGGTCACCGGCCTCATCAAGCTGCAGATCCAGGCAGGTGCCGCCAACCCGGCCCCGCCGATCGGTCCTGCGCTTGGCCAGCACGGTGTCAACATCATGGAATTCTGCAAGGCGTACAACGCTGCAACAGAAGCCCAGCGCGGAAACGTTATCCCGGTTGAAATCACGGTCTACGAAGACCGCTCGTTCACCTTCATCACCAAGACCCCGCCGGCTGCAGAGCTCATCAAGAAGGCTGCAGGCGTTGCAAAGGGTTCGGCCACGCCGCACACCGTCAAGGTTGCCAAGCTGACCCAGGCACAGGTTAACGAGATCGCCACCACCAAGATGGAAGACCTCAACGCCACCAGCCTTGAGGGCGCTGCCAAGATCATCGCCGGCACCGCACGCTCCATGGGCATCACCGTCGAGGGTTAATTCCCCTCACCGCTTCATGGCGTCTGTTTTGGGAAACTGACGACGCCGGGTAGCACCGCCGGGAAACCGGCACCATTGAAATATTGAGAATGTTGGAGATCCACGCCGGATGTCCAACTGTGGCAGGGCCCAGCGCGGTCCGCAGACCACAACTGCACAAGGAGAATAAGCAGCATGGCAAAGCGCAGCAAAGCATATGAGGCAGCCGCAGCCAAGATCGAGGCAGACAAGTTCTACGCCCCGTTCGAGGCCATCAAGCTCGCCAAGGACACCAACCCGTCCAAGTTCGACGCCACCGTTGAGGTCGCTTTCCGTTTGGGCGTTGACCCGCGTAAGGCCGACCAGATGGTCCGCGGTACCGTCAACCTGCCGCACGGCACGGGTAAGACTGCCCGCGTCTTGGTGTTCGCAACGGGCGACAAGGCTGAAGCAGCAATCGCTGCAGGCGCCGACTTCGTTGGTTCCGATGACCTGATCGAAAAGATCGCAGCCGGCTGGACCGACTTCGACGCCGCAGTGGCAACCCCTGACCTCATGGGCAAGGTTGGCCGTCTCGGTAAGGTCCTCGGCCCGCGTAACCTCATGCCGAACCCGAAGACCGGTACCGTGACCGCTGACGTCACCAAGGCTGTCAACGACATCAAGGGCGGCAAGATCGACTTCCGCGTCGACAAGCACTCGAACCTGCACTTCATCATCGGCAAGGTTTCCTTCGACGAACTGAAGCTGGCCGAGAACTACGCAGCCGCTCTGGAAGAGGTGCTTCGCCTGAAGCCGTCCGCTTCCAAGGGCCGCTACATCCAGAAGGCTACGGTCGCCACCACGTTCGGTCCGGGCATCTCCGTTGACCCGAACGTCACCAAGGTTCTCACCGAGGCGTAAGCCGCCGGGAGCATCGACTCTGAAAGGACCGTCCGGCATTAGCCGGGCGGTCCTTTCGTTGTAGGCGAACCGTCACCTATCGCGGCCGGCGACCGCTGATTAGGCTGAGGGCATGACAGGCCAGGTTCCGGATTTCAGCATCCACGAGCTCCATCTGCCGGAGTCCCTGGATGGTCCGGACGGCAAGGTTTTCCGGGAGCTCTCATCCGTGATGGACGCCATGGTGCTGGAAACCTGGGGAAACCTGGAACGGGCGTCCTCGGCCCAGGCCCGGCTCGCCGGATGGCGCGATACCCCATACGCGGTATCGAGGCACTTCTTCGCCCGGGTGGACGGAAGGATCATTGGCCACGCGTCCTGCGAAGTTCCGCTCAAGGACAACATCCAAACCGCGTGGCTCGAGGTAGATGTGCTGGAGGCGTACCGCCGGTACGGAATTGGAACCGCGTTGCTTCACACCGTAGAAGGCATCGCGAAGGCCCAGGGGAGGCACGTCCTGCAGGCGCACACCGAACACCCCATCGGCCTCGCAGGAGCAGAGGGAGTACCCGGGGGAGTACCCGACGTTGCTCCGGGCGCAGCCTTCTGCCTCAAGAACGGTTACACCTTGGAACAGGCCAGCAGATTCAGCACGTTGGACATGGACCACAACGCGGAATGGGCAAGGCTGGAGTTTGCGGCGCACTCCAAAGCAGACGCCGATTACGGGGTCCTTGCCTGGACGAACCGTTGCCCCGCCGAATACGTGGACCGCATGGCCGGGCTGATGGGCCGGATGAGCACGGATACTCCGGCGGGAGGCCTTGAGATCGAGGCAGAGGACTGGGACGCTGCCCGCGTCAGGCAACTCGAAGACACCATGCTTGCCGAGGGCCAGACTGCCCTCGTGGCCGCCGCACAAGACCGGCGGACGGGGGAGCTCGTTGCGTACACCGTGATCTACCTTGATCCCGCGAAGCCCGGTGTGGCCGAGCAGGACGATACTTTGGTGGCACCGCCGCATCGGGGCCATGGGCTGGGAATGCTCGTCAAACTGGCCAATCTGCGCAGGCTGCAGACGGAATATCCGGCCGTGGGGCGCGTCATGACTTTTAACGCCGAGGAAAACGAACATATGCTGTCCATCAACGTACAGCTCGGCTTCAAACCGGCCGGATACGACGGCGAATGGCAAAAGAGGATCAAATGACGAGCACGGTGGAGATCGGCCAACTCTGGATCCCGGATTCCCTTGACGCCGATGACGCAAAGGATTTCCTGGCCGCCGTCGAAGTCAGCCGCAGGGTCCGCATGCAGATCTGGGGCACGGACGATCTTGCCTACACGCCGTTGGAAAAACTGCTCGAACTCGGCGACCCTTACGAACGCCAGGTCATTCTCGTGGCCCGCGTCGACGGCCGCATTGTCGGTACGGTAGACATCGCGCTTCCCCTTGCCGACAACATGGACCTGGCCGAGTTCACCCTCGACATCCTTCCCGAATTCCAGCGCAGGGGCGTCGGGCGGCAGCTCCTGGAAGCTGCCGAGCACTTCGCCAGAAGCGAGGGCCGGACCATGATCATGGTGGACACGAACCATCCTGCCGAGTCCCTCCGGGGTGGTGCCGAAGGGCAACTCGTGCCTGGCAGCGGCCTGGGCTTCGTTCCCTTGGCCAGCCGCGAGGTCGATTTTGCCCGGCGCACCGGCTACACCCTGCAGCACATCGAACAGTTCAGTTCCTGCGCGCTCCCGCTGGATTCAAAGCTCGTAGCCGAGCTTGAGGCTGAAGCCGAAGACGCGAACGCCGGCCGTTACCAGGTCCACCACTGGACCGACCGGTGCCCCCAACAATGGCTCGAAGCTGTGGCTGCCCTGGAGAACGCAGCCGGCGAGGTGGTGTCGGAAGGCAACGAGGCCCCGGAAGCCGAACAGCAGCAATTAGTGTTCGACGCCGGTGTGTTGCGGCAGGCGGAGGACGCCGCCGTCGCGCAGGGACGCCGAACGGTGGTCACCGCCGTCGAACACGTCGCCAGCGGGCGGATTGTCGGACTCACCACGATCGGGGTCCTGGCGCAACGCCAGGATGTCGTCTTCCAAGACGACACGATCGTGCTGCAGGAGCACCGCGGAAACAAGCTCGGGCTCCTCATCAAGGTGGCCAACATGCAGCGCCTCAGCGAACAGTTTCCCGATGCCCGCGTGATCTACACCTGGAATGCCCCGGAAAACCGGTACTTGCTGACGGTGAACAAGCAACTGGGATTCACCACGGCCGGGGTCACGGGGTTGTGGCAGAAGGAACTGCCGAACATGGGGCCGAAGGTCACCTCCTCCGAGTAGGCGGCGCGATTTGGCGATGCACTTGCCCGTCCCGTAAGCTTGAACTACCAAAGACCGTCGGTTGATGGGAATCCACTCCTCCGGGCACAGCTCAACTCTGTAGCTGCGTGCGGAAGAATCAAGTGGTTTCCTAGACGAAGGACCCTGACAAAGGGCGGCCGGCGCAGGTGAACGAAGCAAATCTCCATGATCGTTGGATCGTGTTGAGCCAAGCCCCGTGCATCTGCGCGGGGCGTTTTTTAGTTGCAGCTCTTTTGAGCGGGGACCCGGAAAACCGGCTTTATTCCCCGGAAGGAGGGTTATGGCAACGCCTAGCAAGATCTCTGCAGTAGCTGAGATCACCAACGATTTCAAGGAATCGAACGCCGCTGTCCTGACCGAATACCGCGGGCTCTCTGTTGCACAGCTCAAGCAGCTGCGTGTTTCTCTCGGCCTGGACACCAAGTTCTCGGTCGTCAAGAACACCCTGACCGCCATTGCAGCCAAGGAAGCTGGTGTCGAAGCATTCGACGGTCAGCTTGCCGGCCCCACTGCAATCGCATTCATCAAGGGTGACGCGGTTGCTGCCGCCAAGAGCCTGACGGACTTTGCCAAGGCCAACAAGCAGCTTGTCATCAAGACCGGCTACTTCGAAGGCAAGGCACTGAACGCAGCAGAGGTTGCCGCACTGGCAGCCCTCGAGTCCCGTGAGCTGCAGCTCGCCAAGGTTGCAGGCATCCTCAAGGCACCTGCTGCCGCGGCTGCACGCATCATTGACGCTCTGCGCCTCAAGCTTGAAGAAGAGGGCGGCGCTGTAGCACCGGCCGCTGACGAAGCACCGGCTGCCGACGAGGCTCCCGCCGAGGCTGCTGCAGAAGAGGCTGCCGCTCCGGCTGAAGCCGCTGAAGCAGCAACCGAAGAGAACTAAGTTCTCCCCACTCAAACTGCGGTGCAGTAACGGACAACGTCCGTGGCAGCACCACCTATAGGAAGGACGCCAAACATGGCGAAGCTCAGCAACGAAGAGCTCATTGAAGCTTTCAAGGAACTGACCATCATCGAGCTCTCCGAGTTCGTCAAGCTCTTCGAAGAGACCTTCGAAGTTACCGCTGCTGCTGTTGCAGTCGCCGGCCCTGCCGGTGGCGCTGCTGCTGAAGAGGCCGAAGAGAAGACTGAATTCGATGTCGTCCTCGAAGCTGCCGGTGACAAGAAGATCGCAGTGATCAAGGAAGTTCGCGCCATCACCTCCCTCGGCCTCAAGGAAGCCAAGGACCTGGTTGACGGTGCACCGAAGGCTGTTCTCGAAGGCGCCACCAAGGAAGCCGCTGAGAAGGCCAAGGAGCAGCTCGAAGCTGCCGGCGCCACGGTTACTGTCAAGTAACTCGCGTTCGCGCTTTCAGGAAGCCCCGTCCGGATTCGTCCGGGCGGGGCTTTCCTGCGTTTAACAGCAACGCGGGGTCGCTGATGTCGGCTACGATCGCGCCCAAGGCCTCAGTGAGGGAATCCGCTTTCACGAAAGCGCTGAATCCGTGTTCGCCTGCTCCCATGGAGATCCTGCGTCCGGCGATGCTGGCATCCGCATAGACCGGCCAGGGCGTCGAACTTCCCAGCGGCGTGATGGTGCCGCGCTCATAGCCGGTTGCCTCGAAAGCGATGTCGGCCGAGGGCATCGACAGCTTGTTGACGCCCAGGAGGGCGCGCAACTTGGGCCAGGAGATCTGCCGGTCACCCGGAACCAGCGCGAACAGGAACGAGCCGTCCCGGTGTTTGACCACAAGGGACTTCACGATGTCCGCCGGTGTGACCCCCATGATGCGGGCAGCTTCCTCAAGGCTGCTAGCCGCCGCCCGCTCTACGAGTTGGACGTCGAGTCCGCGTGCGGCCGCGTCAGCCAGGAATCGCTCAGTGCCCCGCATACATGCTCCATTTCCGTTCACGGCCACTCCGCCGCCGAACTCGCCGAATATCTAGTCGCGGTAGAGAAGCAGTGCTTCACCTTGGCCGCCGCCACCACAGAGCGCAACCGCCGCCTTACCCTTACCGCGGCGCTTCAGCTCGTGGGCCGCGTGGAGGGCCAGCCGCGCTCCTGAGGCACCGATCGGGTGTCCAATCGCGATTGCTCCGCCGTGCACATTGCACTTCTCCAAGGGATAGTCCAGGTCCTTCAAGGACTGTACCGCCACCGAACCGAAGGCTTCATTGATCTCGATGAAGTCCAGGTCGGCCGTTGTCCACCCAGCACGGTCCAGCGCGTGCCGTATCGCGTTGGAAGGCTGCGAATGCAGGCTGTTGTCGGGTCCCGCCACCTGGCCGGGCTTGCCGACGACGGCAAGGTAGTCAAGGCCGTTCTCCTCGGCGAAGCGGCGGCTCGTGAGCACGAGTGCGGAGGCGCCGTCGGACAGGGGAGAGGAGTTGCCTGCGGTGATGGTTCCGTCGGTGGCAAAGGCGCCCTTCAAGGGGGCCAGGGTCTCGAGCGTGGTCTGCGGGCGGACGCCTTCGTCCCTTGTCAGCACCAAGGGTTCTCCCTTGCGCTGCTTGACGCTGATGGGGGTGATCTCGCCGTCGAACACTCCTTGCTCGGCGGCCGCGGCCGCACGCTGGTGCGAAGCGGCGGCCACTTCATCCTGGGACCGGCGGTCGATGCCCAGCGAGAGGTTCTTGATCTCGGTGGACAGGCCCATTGACTGGCCATCAAAGGCGTCGGTGAGCCCGTCGTGGGCAGCGACGTCGAGGGCCTGGATGGCGCCGTAGCTCCAGCCTTGCCGGGAACCGGGCAGCAAGTGCGGAGCGCGGCTCATCGATTCCTGGCCGCCGGCAACCACGACGGCGGCATCGCCACTGCGGATCATTCGCGCTGCGTCGATCACGGCGGTCAGTCCGGAGAGGCAGACCTTGTTGATGGTGACGGCGGGGATGTTCCAGCCGATGCCGGCGGCGATGGCGCTTTGCCGGGCCGGATTCTGGCCGGCGCCTGCCTGCAGGACCTGCCCCATGATCACTGCGTCCACTTTGTCCGCGGTGAGCCCGCTCGCCGCAATGGCGCCTGAAATGGCGTGAGCGCCGAGCTCGACGGCGGTGAGCCCGGCCAGTTGCCCGTTCAACCGTCCCTGTGGGGTACGGCTGGCGGAAAGGATGACAACGTCGTTGTTGTTGTCCGTTGTGTCTGAGGGGGTGCCCATTTTCTCTCTTCCGATCAAGGGTGGTGAGCCTAGGTTACCGTGGCGTAGATCACCTCTCCATTCAACAATGGAGCCTGGATCAACATTCCGCCCGCGCCAGCAAGAGGCCGTTGCCGCATAGGTGCCTGCGGCAACGGTGCTTGCATTCAGGCGGGATGTGGGGTAGACAGGTGGGTTGATTTGCCGTATTGTGGATATTTGCGTCTTCCCTGTTAACCTTCAGCCTTCATATAGCGGTGGGCTTTACCTCTCAGCTGCGCCATCGACGTGCCGTTAAGAACGAGCATGGTCTTGGTCAGCCGGGGTCCCGGGTCATATAGCGGAACCGGAAAGGTACACTGCGGATTCAATCTGCAGGGTGCAAGCGGGGGAGATCTGAAAACGCCTGAAGGTCTGTGGAAGGATCCCTCTTGGTCGCCTCGAGCACCTCTAATAACGAAACCGCTAATACGGCAAGCACCGATGGTGCAACTCGCCGGCTCTCATTCGCAAAGATTCACGAACCGCTGGACGTTCCGAATCTGCTCGCACTGCAGACAGACAGCTTTGACTGGCTGGTCGGAAACGAACGCTGGCAGTCGCGGGTAGCGAAGGCTGTCGAGGAAGGCGACCTGAGCGTCGCCACCACCTCCGGACTTGCCGACATCTTCGAAGAGATCTCCCCCATCGAGGACTTCCAGGGCACCATGTCCCTGAGCTTCTCCGAGCCGGAGTTCGCTGATCCGAAGTACACCATGGCCGAATGCAAAGACCGTGACGCCACTTACTCGGCACCGCTGTATGTCAAGGCCGAGTTCATGAACAACAACACGGGTGAAATCAAGCAGCAGACCGTGTTCATGGGCGATTTCCCTCTCATGACCGAGAAGGGAACGTTCGTCGTCAACGGCACCGAGCGTGTCGTCGTCTCCCAGCTGGTCCGTTCGCCGGGCGCCTACTTTGAGCGCACCGCCGACAAGACCAGTGACAAGGACATCTTCACTGCAAAGATCATCCCGTCCCGCGGTGCATGGTTCGAACTCGAAATCGACAAGCGCGACCAGGTCGGCGTACGCCTCGACCGCAAGCGCAAGCAGTCGGTCACCGTTCTGCTGAAGGCCCTCGGCTGGACCGAAGGCCAGATCCTCGAAGAGTTCGGCCAGTACGACTCCATGCGCGCAACGCTAGAGAAGGACGCCACCGAAACCCGCGAAGACGCCCTGCTGGACATCTACCGCAAGCTGCGTCCGGGCGAGCCGCCCACCGTCGAGGCTGCCCAGTCCCTGCTGGACAACCTGTACTTCAACGCCAAGCGCTACGATCTGGCCAAGGTTGGCCGTTACAAGATCAACCGCAAGCTCGGCATCGACCGCTCCCTTGGCGACAAGGAAGCTTCGGTCCTGCACGTTGAAGACATCGTGGCCATGATCAAGTTCCTCGTCGCGCTCCACGCCGGCGAGAAGACCCTCATGGGCAAGCGCGATGGCGAAGACCACGAGCTCCGCGTCGAGATCGATGACATCGACCACTTCGGCAACCGTCGCATCCGCGCCGTCGGCGAACTGATCGAAAACCAGGTCCGCACCGGCCTCTCCCGCATGGAACGCGTCGTCCGCGAACGCATGACCACGCAGGACGTCGAAGCGATCACGCCGCAGACCCTGATCAACATCCGCCCCGTTGTGGCAGCCATCAAGGAGTTCTTCGGAACGTCCCAGCTGTCGCAGTTCATGGACCAGAACAACCCGTTGTCGGGTCTGACCCACAAGCGCCGCCTGTCGGCCCTTGGTCCGGGTGGTCTGTCCCGTGACCGCGCAGGCATGGAAGTCCGAGACGTTCACCCGTCCCACTACGGACGTATGTGCCCCATTGAAACTCCTGAAGGCCCGAACATCGGCCTGATCGGTTCGCTGGCTTCCTACGGCCGCATCAACCCGTTCGGTTTCATCGAGACTCCGTACCGCCTGGTGTCCGAGGGCGTCGTTTCCGATGAGGTCCAGTACCTCACCGCCGACGACGAAGCCGAAGTCCTGATTGCACAGGCCAACGCACCGCTGGATGCCGACAAGAAGTTCGCGGAAGAGACCGTGCTTGTCCGTGCCCGTGGTGGTGGAGGCGAGCCCGTTCTGGTTCCGGCCGGCGAAGTTCAGTTCATGGACGTTTCCCCGCGCCAGATGGTGTCCGTAGCTACCGCCCTGATTCCGTTCCTCGAGCATGACGATGCAAACCGCGCACTCATGGGTGCCAACATGCAGCGCCAGGCTGTGCCGCTGGTCCGTTCCGAGGCCCCGTTCGTGGGTACCGGCATGGAGCGCGCTGCCGCCGTCGACGCCGGTGACGTCGTCATCGCGAAGAAGGCCGGTGTCGTCAACGAAGTTTCCGCTGACCTCGTCACCATGCTTAACGACGACGGCACGGAAACCAGCTACCGCATCAACAAGTTCGCCCGTTCCAACCAGGGCAACTGCTACAACCACCGTGTCCTGGTCAACGAAGGCCAGCGCCTCGAAGTCGGCGGCATCATCGCTGACGGCCCGGCAACGGACCAGGGTGAGCTCGCCCTCGGCAAGAACCTTCTCGTGGCATTCATGTCCTGGGAAGGCCACAACTTCGAGGACGCCATCATCCTGTCGCAGCGCATCGTCGCTGAGGACGTCCTTTCCTCCATCCACATCGAGGAGCACGAGATCGATGCCCGCGACACCAAGCTTGGTGCCGAGGAAATCACCCGTGACATCCCCAACGTGTCCGAGGAAGTCCTCGCAGGACTGGACGAGCGCGGCATCATCCACATTGGTGCCGAGGTTGAAGCCGGCGACATCCTGGTCGGAAAGGTCACCCCGAAGGGTGAAACCGAACTGACTCCGGAAGAGCGCCTCCTCCGCGCGATCTTCGGCGAGAAGTCCCGCGAAGTGCGTGACACCTCCCTGAAGGTTCCCCACGGTGAGTCCGGCACGGTTATCGGCGTGCGCGTCTTCGACCGCGACAACGACGACGAGCTGCCCCCGGGCGTCAACCAGCTGGTCCGCGTCTACGTTGCCGCCAAGCGCAAGATCACCGACGGCGACAAGCTCGCCGGCCGCCACGGTAACAAGGGCGTCATCTCCAAGATCCTGCCGATCGAAGACATGCCGTTCCTTGCCGACGGTACCCCTGTGGACATCGTCCTGAACCCCCTGGGTGTTCCGGGTCGTATGAACGTCGGCCAGGTGCTCGAAACGCACCTTGGATGGGTTGCCAAGACCGGTTGGAAGATCGAAGGCGAGCCGGAGTGGGTCAAGAACCTCCCGAACCTGCCTCGTGAAACCGGCCAGACGACCGTTGCCACCCCGGTGTTCGACGGTGCACGCGAAGAGGAAATCACAGGTCTGCTGGATTCCACCAACGTGACCCGCGACGGCGACCGCCTGATCGACTCCTCCGGCAAGACCCGTCTGTTCGACGGCCGCTCCGGCGAGCCGTTCCCGGACCCGATCTCCGTGGGCTACATGTACATCCTGAAGCTCCACCACCTGGTGGACGACAAGATCCACGCACGCTCCACCGGCCCGTACTCCATGATCACGCAGCAGCCGCTGGGTGGTAAGGCTCAGTTCGGTGGCCAGCGCTTCGGTGAAATGGAAGTGTGGGCGCTCGAAGCATACGGCGCTGCCTACACCCTCCAGGAACTGCTGACGATCAAGTCGGACGATATCCACGGCCGCGTGAAGGTCTACGAAGCCATCGTCAAGGGCGAGAACATCCCCGAGCCTGGCGTTCCGGAATCCTTCAAGGTCTTGATCAAGGAAATGCAGTCGCTGTGCCTGAACGTGGAAGTCCTTTCCACGGATGGTACGACGATCGAAATGCGTGACTCTGATGACGCAGTCTTTACGGCTGCGGAAGAACTGGGCATCGATCTGTCTCGCGCAGAGCCCAGCTCCGTAGAAGAGGTCTAAACAGCCGCTCTGGCTGGCGGTGCAGACCGCCAGCCAAGGCTGCTGCCTCTTTCCGTAAACCCAAGACTTCAGAATTTAGAGAACAAGAGAGAACAGGGACCATATGTCCAGCGAATCCTCCTTCGGCCTCATGCAGATCGGCCTCGCCACCGCGGAAGACATCCGCGGCTGGTCTTACGGTGAGGTCAAGAAGCCGGAAACTATCAACTACCGCACGCTCAAGCCCGAGAAGGACGGCCTCTTCTGCGAGAAGATCTTCGGCCCGTCCCGGGACTGGGAATGCTACTGCGGCAAGTACAAGCGCGTGCGCTTCAAGGGCATCATCTGCGAGCGTTGTGGCGTTGAAGTCACCCGCGCCAAGGTGCGCCGCGAGCGCATGGGCCACATCGAGCTGGCCGCTCCCGTCACGCACATCTGGTACTTCAAGGGTGTTCCCTCCCGTTTGGGCTACCTCCTTGACCTGGCACCGAAGGACCTTGAAAAGGTCATCTACTTCGCTGCCTACATGATTACGAGCGTCGACACCGAGAGCCGTCACGCGGAACTGCCGAACCTTCAGGTGGAGCACGACCTCGAGAAGAAGCAGCTCGTCGACAACCGCGACAGTGACATCGCCACGATTGCCCGCGACCTTGAGGACGAGCTTGCCCGCCTCGAAGGTGAAGGCGCCAAGGCTGCGGACAAGAAGAAGGCCCGCGACTCCGCGGACCGCCAGATGGCCAACGTCCGCAAGCGCGCGGATGCTGAGATCGAGCGCCTCGAGCAGGTCTGGGACCGCTTCAAGAACCTGAAGGTCGCCGACCTCGAGGGTGACGAAGGCCTGTACCGCGAACTGCGCGACCGTTACGGCATGTACTTCGAAGGCTCCATGGGTGCCGAAGCCATCAAGAAGCGTCTTGAGAACTTCGACATGCAGGCAGAGTCGGAGTCCCTCCGCGACACCATCCAGAACGGCAAGGGCCAGCGCAAGACACGTGCCCTCAAGCGCCTGAAGGTTGTCAACGCTTTCCTGACCACCAACAACAGCCCGCTTGGCATGGTGCTGGACGCCGTCCCGGTGATCCCGCCAGAACTGCGCCCGATGGTCCAGCTGGACGGTGGCCGCTTCGCGACCTCCGACCTCAACGACCTGTACCGCCGTGTGATCAACCGCAACAACCGACTCAAGCGACTGCTTGACCTCGGCGCTCCGGAGATCATCGTCAACAACGAGAAGCGCATGCTTCAGGAAGCTGTTGACAGCCTCTTCGACAACGGCCGTCGCGGCCGTCCCGTCACGGGTCCGGGCAACCGTCCGCTGAAGTCCCTGAGCGACATGCTCAAGGGCAAGCAGGGCCGTTTCCGCCAGAACCTCCTCGGCAAGCGCGTCGACTACTCCGGCCGTTCGGTCATCGTCGTCGGTCCGCAGCTGAAGCTGCACCAGTGTGGTCTGCCCAAGCAGATGGCCCTGGAGCTCTTCAAGCCGTTCGTGATGAAGCGCCTGGTTGACCTCAACCACGCGCAGAACATCAAGTCGGCAAAGCGCATGGTCGAGCGTTACCGCCCGCAGGTCTGGGACGTGCTGGAAGAGATCATCACCGAACACCCGGTGCTGCTCAACCGTGCACCTACCCTGCACCGCCTCGGCATCCAGGCATTCGAGCCGCAGCTTGTTGAAGGCAAGGCCATCCAGCTTCACCCGCTGGTGTGTGGCGCCTTCAACGCCGACTTCGACGGTGACCAGATGGCAGTCCACCTGCCGCTGAGCCCCGAAGCGCAGGCTGAAGCCCGGATCCTGATGCTGTCCTCCAACAACATCTTGAAGCCGTCAGATGGCCGTCCGGTGACCCTGCCTTCGCAGGACATGATCATCGGTCTGTACCACCTGACCACCAAGCGCGTTGGTTCCGCAGGCGAAGGCCGTATCTTCTCCTCGGTTTCGGAAGCCATCATGGCCTACGATGCCCGCGAGCTGCACCTGAACTCCCAGGTCAAGATCCGCCTTGAGGGCTTTGTGCCTTACGCCGGCTGGGAAGCTCCGGAAGGTTGGGAGCCGGGTCAGACCGCACTGGTCCAGACCTCCCTCGGCCAGGTTCTCTTCAACGAGACCCTGCCGGAGGACTACCCGTGGGTTGAGGCTGTTGCCGACAAGGGCGAGCTTTCCCGTATCGTCAACGACCTCGCAGAGCGCTACCCGAAGGTTGTCACGGCTGCAACGCTGGACAACCTGAAGGACGCCGGTTTCTACTGGGCAACCCGCTCGGGCGTCACCGTGGCAATCTCCGACATCGAGGTGCCCACCTCCAAGCCGGCCATCCTTGCCGGTTACGAGACCATGGCTGCCAAGATCCAGGGCCAGTACGACAAGGGCCTGATCGACGACGACGAGCGTCGCCAGGAACTGATCGAGATCTGGAACAAGGCCACCAACGAAATCGCCCAGGCGATGCGTGACAGCCTGTCCCCGATGAACACCATCAACCGCATGGTGTCCTCCGGTGCACGTGGTAACTGGATGCAGGTCCGCCAGATCGCGGGTATCCGTGGTCTTGTGGCCAACCCGAAGGGTGAGATCATCCCGCGTCCGATCAAGTCCTCGTACCGCGAGGGCCTGTCGGTGCTGGAATACTTCATCGCCACGCACGGTGCCCGTAAGGGTCTCGCCGACACCGCGCTGCGTACCGCCAACTCGGGTTACCTGACCCGTCGTCTGGTGGACGTTTCGCAGGACGTCATCGTCCGTGAAGAGGACTGTGGCACCGAGCGTGGTCTCATGACCGCAATCGCCGTGCCGGACTCCAACGGTGAGCTGGTCCTTGACGAGAACGTCGAGAACAGCGCCTACGCACGTACCCTCGCCGTCGACGTCGTCGACTCCAAGGGTGCTGTGCTGGCAGCTGCCGGCACTGACTGCGGCGACGTCGTCATTGCCGAGCTGCTCGCAGCCGGCATCACCGAGGTCAAGGTCCGTTCCGTGCTCACGTGTGAGTCCAAGGTCGGTACCTGTGCGCTCTGCTACGGCCGTTCGCTGGCCACTGGCAAGACCGTGGACATCGGAGAGGCCGTCGGCATCATCGCCGCACAGTCCATCGGTGAACCCGGTACCCAGCTGACCATGCGTACGTTCCACACCGGTGGTGCTGTTTCCGCCAGCGGTGGCGACGACATCACCCAGGGTCTGCCCCGTATCCAGGAGCTCTTCGAAGCCCGTACTCCGAAGGGTGTTGCACCGATTGCTGAAGCAGCCGGCCGCATCGCCATCGAAGAGTCCGAGCGCCAGATGCGCCTCATCATCACCCCGGACGATGGTTCCGAGGAGATCGCCTACCCGGTGCTGCGCCGTTCCCGCCTCCTCATCGAGGATGGCGAGCACGTCAGCGTCGGCCAGAAGCTGATCAACGGTCCTGTGGACCCGAAGCAGGTTCTGCGCATCATGGGTCCGCGTGCCGCCCAGAAGTTCCTGGTGGACGAGGTCCAGGGCGTTTACCGCAGTCAGGGCATCGGCATCCACGACAAGCACGTGGAAGTCATCGTCCGTCAGATGCTGCGCCGCGTGACCGTCATCGAATCCGGCGACTCCGATCTGCTTCCGGGCGAGCTCGCTGAGCGCAGCCGCTTCGAAGACGAGAACCGTCGCGTGGTGTCCGAAGGCCGTACCCCGGCTTCCGGCCGTCCGGAACTGATGGGTATCACCAAGGCATCTCTGGCAACTGAGTCCTGGCTGTCGGCCGCTTCCTTCCAGGAGACCACCCGCGTTCTGACGCAGGCGGCCATGGAAGGCAAGAGCGACCCGTTGCTCGGCCTCAAGGAGAACGTCATCATCGGTAAGCTCATCCCGGCCGGTACGGGTTTGCCCCGTTACACCGAGGTCACCGTGGAGCCGACTGAAGAAGCAAAGGCAAGCCTGTTCACGGGCCCCAGCGCCTTCACCGACTTCTCGTATGACGCCCTGGGCGGCGACGGAGCTCCCGAGTTCCACGCCATCCCGCTGGATGACTACGATCTCGGCAACGACTTCCGCTGAGAAGTCTGAAACGCAAGGACCCCGTACTCACTGAGTGCGGGGTCCTTCCCGTTAAGCGCCCGACGACGGCGGCCGGCACCCGCCGTCGTGGTTCACCCCTCTACACCCGATTAAGGCCTCAGATCAAGCCATGCTAGAATTTTGGTAATTGTTCTGTGTGGCAGTGGATGAAGGCCGCCGCAGCATCATTTCGGTTTTGTTCTCATGATGTTGGGCGGAGCCTGTTTCCGGGTTGCGGGCTACGTGCGCAACGAATGCCGCACTTTTGCACGCCCACCGGTCTTCGGGCCAGGGTCGCATGGACAACGCCAAAGCTCTCACGCAAACACAGGCCAACGCCTGGGCGCGGAGCAGAGATCAACCAACGGAGAACACGAAAGTGCCTACGATTAACCAGCTGGTCCGCAAGGGCCGCACGCCGAAGGTCTCCAAGACCAAGGCTCCCGCGCTTAAGGGCAGCCCGATGCGCCGCGGTGTTTGCACCCGCGTTTACACGACCACCCCGAAGAAGCCGAACTCGGCTCTCCGTAAGGTTGCTCGTGTCCGCCTCAACGGTGGCGTTGAAGTTACCGCCTACATCCCCGGTGTTGGCCACAACCTCCAGGAGCACTCCATCGTGCTGGTCCGTGGTGGTCGTGTGAAGGACCTTCCGGGTGTCCGTTACAAGATCGTCCGTGGTGCCCTCGATACCCAGGGTGTCAAGAACCGCAAGCAGGCCCGCAGCCGCTACGGCGCAAAGATGGAGAAGAAGTAATATGCCTCGCAAGGGTCCGGCCCCGAAGCGGCCGCTAGTTTCCGATCCCGTTTACGGTTCCCCGTTGGTCACCCAGCTGATCAACAAGGTTCTGATCGACGGCAAGAAGTCCACCGCAGAGCGCATCGTTTACGGCGCACTCGAAGGTGCACGCGCCAAGTCCGGTGGCGACCCCGTCGCCGCCCTCAAGAAGGCCATGGACAACGTCAAGCCTTCCCTTGAGGTCCGCTCCCGCCGTGTCGGTGGCGCAACCTACCAGGTTCCCGTTGAGGTCAAGCCGGGCCGCTCCACCGCCCTCGCTCTCCGCTGGCTGGTTGGCTACTCCAAGGCCCGCCGCGAGAAGACGATGACCGAGCGCCTCCAGAACGAAATCCTGGATGCGTCCAACGGTCTCGGTGCCGCTGTGAAGCGTCGCGAAGACACCCACAAGATGGCCGAGTCGAACAAGGCCTTCGCACACTACCGCTGGTAAAACTTCCCGTACGCCGCCGGCTCCCTGAGCTGGCGGCGAACGTGTAGTCCATCCGAAAGGGAGACACCGTGGCACAGGACGTGCTTACCGACCTTAGCAAGGTCCGCAACATCGGCATCATGGCCCACATCGATGCCGGCAAGACCACCACCACCGAGCGCATCCTGTTCTACACGGGTGTGAACCACAAGATCGGCGAAACGCACGACGGTGCTTCGACGACTGACTGGATGGAACAGGAAAAGGAACGCGGCATCACCATCACGTCTGCCGCCGTGACCTGCTTCTGGGACAAGAACCAGATCAACATCATTGACACCCCGGGCCACGTGGACTTCACGGTTGAGGTCGAGCGCTCGCTGCGCGTCCTCGACGGCGCCGTTGCTGTCTTCGATGGCAAGGAAGGCGTTGAGCCGCAGTCCGAGACTGTTTGGCGCCAGGCCGACAAGTACAACGTGCCGCGTATCTGCTTCGTCAACAAGATGGACAAGCTCGGCGCTGACTTCTACTTCACCGTAGACACCATCATCAGCCGCCTCGGCGCCAAGCCGCTGGTTCTCCAGCTGCCCATCGGTGCAGAGAACGACTTCATCGGCGTCGTGGATCTCCTTGAGATGCGCGCACTGGTGTGGCCGGGCGATGCCAAGGGTGACGTCACCATGGGTGCCAAGTACGAGGTCCAGGAGATCCCCGCCGATCTCCAGGCCAAGGCTGAGGAATACCGTGCACAGCTCGTTGAGACTGTTGCCGAGGCTTCCGAGGAACTCATGGAGAAGTACCTCGACGGTGAAGAACTCACTGTCGAGGAGCTCAAGGCCGGCATCCGCAAGATGACCATCAACTCCGAGCTCTACCCGGTTCTCTGTGGTTCTGCCTTCAAGAACCGCGGCGTACAGCCGATGCTGGATGCTGTTGTTGACTTCCTGCCGAACCCGCTCGACGTCCCGCCCATGGTCGGTCACGACCCGCGCGACGAAGAGAAGGAGCTCACCCGCAAGCCTTCCGCCGAGGAGCCGTTCTCGGCCCTCGCGTTCAAGATTGCGGCGCACCCGTTCTTCGGTCAGCTCACCTTCATCCGCGTGTACTCCGGTCACGTGGAAGCAGGCGCCCAGGTGGTCAACTCCACCAAGGGCAAGAAGGAGCGCATCGGCAAGCTGTTCCAGATGCACGCCAACAAGGAAATGCCTGTTGAAGGCGCTACCGCGGGCCACATCTACGCAGCAATCGGTCTGAAGGACACCACCACGGGCGACACCCTGTGCGACGCCAACAACCAGATCGTCCTCGAGTCCATGAGCTTCCCGGAGCCCGTGATCTCGGTTGCCATCGAGCCGAACACCAAGGGTGACCAGGAGAAGCTCTCCACGGCCATCCAGAAGCTCTCCGCTGAGGACCCGACCTTCCAGGTCTCCCTCAACGAAGACACCGGTCAGACCATCATCGCCGGCATGGGCGAGCTCCACCTGGACATCCTGGTGGACCGCATGCGCCGCGAATTCAAGGTCGAGGCAAACGTCGGCAAGCCGCAGGTTGCTTACCGCGAAACCATCAAGCGCGCTGTAGAGCGTCACGACTACACGCACAAGAAGCAGACTGGTGGTTCGGGTCAGTTCGCAAAGATCCAGATCGCTATCGAGCCGATGGATACCGCCGACGGCGAGCTCTACGCGTTCGAGAACAAGGTCACCGGTGGCCGCGTGCCCCGCGAGTACATCCCGTCCGTTGACGCGGGCATCCAGGATGCGCTCAACGACGGCGTTCTGGCAGGCTACCCGGTTGTCGGCATCAAGGCCACGCTGATTGACGGCGCGTACCACGATGTTGACTCCTCGGAAATGGCGTTCAAGATCGCCGGCCGTATGGCTTTCAAGGAAGCCGCACGCAAGGCGAACCCGGTTCTGCTCGAACCGCTGATGGATGTTGAGGTCCGCACCCCTGAGGAATACATGGGTGAAGTAATCGGTGACCTGAACTCCCGCCGTGGCCAGATGCAGTCCATGGAAGACGCCGCTGGCGTCAAGGTGATCCGTGCGCACGTTCCGCTGTCCGGCATGTTCGGCTACATCGGTGACCTGCGTTCGAAGACCCAGGGCCGTGCTGTGTACTCCATGACGTTCAACAGCTACGCCGAGGTCCCGAAGGCAGTTGCCGACGAGATCATCCAGAAGAACCGCGGCGAGTAATCACCGACGGATAAACCAGGATGTTGGCCCGTTCCGGGAAAGCATTCAGCGCAGGCGCCGGGCTGTAGCCCAGGCCGCAGTCCGGTCCTTGCGCGAACAGACTCCAGGTACCAACATTGGTCCCTGAATCTGCAATTTCACCAAATCCAAAGCCCCCAAGTAGACTTGCTGGAGTTTCTGCCGCGAAAAGCGCGGCCGAGGAGCAACTCACTTGAAATCGTTCTAGGAGGAACCTGTGGCAAAGGCAAAGTTCGAGCGGACTAAGCCGCACGTCAACATCGGCACCATTGGTCACGTTGACCACGGTAAGACGACGCTGACTGCCGCCATTTCCAAGGTGCTGTACGACAAGTACCCCACTCTCAACGAGCAGCGCGACTTCGCGTCGATTGACTCTGCTCCGGAAGAGCGCCAGCGTGGTATTACCATCAACATCTCCCACGTTGAGTACCAGACCGAGAAGCGCCACTACGCACACGTAGACGCTCCGGGTCACGCTGACTACATCAAGAACATGATCACCGGTGCTGCCCAGATGGACGGTGCGATCCTCGTGGTTGCCGCCACTGACGGCCCGATGGCTCAGACCCGCGAGCACGTTCTGCTCGCCCGCCAGGTTGGTGTTCCCTACCTGCTGGTCGCGCTGAACAAGTCCGACATGGTCGACGACGAAGAGCTTCTCGACCTCGTTGAAATGGAAGTTCGCGAGCTGCTCAGCGCTCAGGGCTTCGATGGCGACGACGCTCCCGTTGTTCGCGTTTCCGGCCTCAAGGCACTCGAAGGCGACCCGGTTTGGGTCAAGTCCGTCGAGGACCTCATGGAAGCTGTCGACAACTCGGTTCCGGACCCCGTTCGTGACCGCGACAAGCCGTTCCTGATGCCGATCGAAGACGTCTTCACGATCACCGGTCGTGGCACCGTTGTTACGGGTCGCGCCGAGCGCGGTACCCTCGCGATCAACTCCGAAGTTGAAATCGTTGGTATCCGTCCGGTCCAGAAGACCACCGTTACCGGTATCGAGATGTTCCACAAGCAGCTCGACGAAGCATGGGCCGGCGAGAACTGTGGCCTCCTGCTCCGCGGTCTGAAGCGCGACGACGTCGAGCGTGGCCAGGTTGTCGTCAAGCCGGGTTCCATCACCCCGCACACCGACTTCGAGGCCAACGTCTACATCCTGTCCAAGGACGAAGGCGGACGTCACAACCCGTTCTACTCGAACTACCGCCCGCAGTTCTACTTCCGTACCACGGACGTAACCGGCGTTATCACCCTGCCGGAAGGCACGGAAATGGTTATGCCTGGCGACAACACTGAGATGACCGTTGAGCTCATCCAGCCGATCGCTATGGAAGAGGGCCTCGGCTTCGCAATCCGTGAAGGTGGCCGCACCGTTGGTTCGGGACGTGTTACCAAGATCATCAAGTAGTTTCTACTTGTAGATCGGTGGAGGATCGGACGCCTGGCGTCCGGTAGCAAAGCAAAGAAGAACCCCGTCACTATTGTGGCGGGGTTCTTCTTTGCTATGATTTATCTATCGAATGGATTAATGACGAAGTGTGGATCCGTGACTTCGCGGATCCGCAGGCCGTGCGGCTTCGTCGCCCTTGGACAGGAGAGCAGGAATGTCTGGCTTCTTTGGCACCATCCTCGTAATGGTTTTTGTCCTGGTCACTGCTTTGGTGTCGTATTCCTCAGGGAAATCGAAAGGGCGTTGGCTTGCCGAACGTGCTGCCTCACGGCTTGCAGACGATTCCGTCAGGCAGTATCGCTCAGGCTATCTGGCCGGCCACCTTGCAGGGTGGCGCGACGCCGAGGCCCACCGCGGCGCTGCTCCCGCGGAGTACCGGGAGTCCGGCCCGTCGCGCCCGGAGGGTTGGCAAACGCGCGCGACAGCTCCCGTCCAGGACGTCCCGGCCCTAGCAACTCCAGGCCAGGCCGCCCCAACCAAGACCGTTCCGGCCCTGCCCGTTCCACTTGAACCTTGGCCATTCCCCATCCAGCCGCAACCAGCCCGGATGCAAGCAATCCAGTCGCCAGAGGCCCGGATCCCGCCGGAGGCCCTGCGGGAAGAGGAAGCGGCCCGGAAGCGGAAGCGGGATCGGCAGAACATCAACATCACCCTCTACGTGGCAAGCCTTCTGCTGGTCGCCGCTTCGGCGCTGTTCATCGGCTCCAGCCTTCCGTCCGTTCTCCGCTTCGTCGGCGTCTGGGCCATCACGGCTGCCTTCTATGCTGCGGGTTTCATCCTCCATGCGAGGGCTTCCAGGCTTCGGCCCGCCGCGATCGCCTTCGCGGGAACAGGCCTTGCGTTGATCCCCGTGACGGGCCTGGCGATGTACAACTTCGCGTTGCACAATGGCCCGGCGGCCTGGCTGGTTACGTCCGTCGTCGGGACGGTGGCCTATGTTGTCGCCGCGGTGCGACTCGACAACAGGGTTCTCGCTTTCCTGTCGTTGAGCTTCGTGGTCTCCGCGGCGTGGTCGGGCGTGTCCATGCTGGGCGGTGCCCTCGTCTGGTATTTCGCATGCCTGATCGGATTCGCCGTAGTCCTGACCCTGATAGCCAGGCGCAGACCGCGCTGGCTTCCGCCGGTCTATGTCCGGCCCTTGATGTCCCTCCACCCCTATGTGGTGCCGCTCGTTACGCTTGCCGCGAGCTTCGTTCCCCAACATTTGGGGAAGGGCGAGTACGCCATCGTCATGATGGCGTGTGGACTGTATTTTGCCGTGATGGCGGCCCTTCCGCAGGGCATCTTCCGGCTCCCACAGTTCTATGCCGCGCGGCTCTCATTCACGGTGGCGCTCCTCGTACTCCTGTCCGACGCGGGGCTTGGACTCCCGGAAGTGCTGCTGGCCGGCGTCGTTCTCCTTGCGGCGCAGTCGCTATGGTCGGCATTCGACAGCAGCCGGCTGGTCCGTTGGTTCCCTGGGCCGGGCACATCCCAGGCGATCCGGCGCTGCCGCATTGATGCCGTGGCGTGTTTTGGCCTTCAATCGGCGGCTGCCTTCATGGCGGGCCTTGCCATCCTGGTCCGGCATTCCGGGACGCCCGTGGGGATCCCGTTGTTCGCGACCCTCCTGTGCGGTCTGGTCCTGGCGTGGAAGCTGGGCGGCGAGGCCGAGTGGCTCCCTGTTTCCGCTCTTGTGATTGCTGCCCCGTTTGCCGATGAGCTGGGCGGTTGGCCGACAGCGGCATTGTTGGCTATCGCCGGCGCGTTCTGGCTGCTGCGCGCAAGCAGGCCTAGGGAGGGCAAACGCAAGGTCTTTGTCCTCGCGGGGCGCATTGCGCTCACTCTCAGTGTCCCGGCAGCGACGGCGGCGGTAGTGCCGGAGACTCCCGAGCGCCTTGCCGCCGTCGTCCTGGCGTTCCTCGCCGCAGTGACGTTCCAGTTGCTATTGGAGGCCGCGCTGGTCCGCTCGGGTGTCAGCACCTTCGCGCCGACCGCCTGCCTCGCAGCCTTTGCCGGTACCGGCATGGCAGCGCTGCCTTTGCTTTTTTGCTGGACCAAGCATCGGGCCAGCCCCTCACTGTATCGGCCGTGGTGATTCATGTCCTTGCAGTCGCTTTGCTCGGCTTGACGCTGTTCCCGAAAGCTGTGGGCGACGCCGTGAGGACCGGAAGGGTGGTCGAGTTCCTCGCCCCGGCGGCATTTGCCTGGTCGGGGGCGTTGTCCTTCGGGGCAGTGTCCGTGTCGTTGGGAAACACGGTGTTGCTCGTCGGTGCGCTGTACTTCGCCGTTCAGGCGCTCCGCCTTCCCCGCACCCTGCATCGCCGCAGCTATTGGTGGGCAGCCCGTGCGCTCGTCACCCTGCTCGCCGGCACAGGCTATCTGCAGCTGCTCCGGGACGGAGGCGATTTGGTGGTGGCGGGGGAGAGGCTTCAACTTGCCACCGTGGTGTTCGTCGCCTTGACAGTCCAACTGATTCCGCCCCTCGTGGAGGCGGTCCGCGGTATTGACCGGGGCCTTGCGACAGTCGATTCCGCCGTGGTGCTCCCCTTCATGGCCGGCGCCGTCGCCGTCGTCAGCGTCTCCGGGAGGTACTCCGACGGCTCCGTGGCCGGAAGCTGGCAGGCGGTGGCGATCTCGATCACCATGGCGGCGTCGGCTGTGGCGGCGGGGTTCCTGCTTCGCACCGAGGCCGCCTCCGCGGTCTTCGCGCCGGCGACGTTGGCGCTCTTGCTATTGCTTCGCGGTGGGCACATTCACGAGGTCGAGGCTTTGCTTGCCATCTTCGCCGTATTCAGCGCCGTCATGGTCGCTGCGGTGCCCGCGCGCATGTCGAAGGGCGTCTACTTCATCGCCGCCAGGATTCTCACGGCCGCCGTTGCCGCGGTATTTGCCCACGACGTATCAGCCTCCGCCACGGCGGTGTCGCTGACTTTCGCGGGAGTCCTGGTGTTGCAGCACATCATCCGCGGGCTCATGCGGAACCGATTGCAGCAGATTCCCTTCCAACAAGCAGCAGTGTGGGTGACGCTCAGCGCGCAAGCAGTGCTGCCGGCGACGTACCTTTCGTCTGTGTCTCAGCCGGAAGCCCACGACGGCGGACGCTGGGTGCTGCTGCTTGAGCTGGCCGTGCTGTTGGTTTCCGCCGTGGTCGCTCATCGGATCTTCACCGCCCGAGGCGCTGTGTATTTCACCATTCCGGCGTCGATTGCAGTGGTGGTGGCGGCCGGACCCGAGGTGTCCTTCCCTCCCGGGACCTGGCTGGCCGAACCCGTGCTGGGCCACACGGCGGTGCCCCTGGTGCTGCTCGCTATGTCACTCGTGGTGACTTGCGTGAGGCTACTCGTCCAACCAGGAAGCGGCGTCCCTGAACGTTGGTTCTGGCTGGCGGCGTCGCTGGCCTTCGGCGGTGCCGGAGGGGTGGCGTCCGTTGATGTATCGGACACCGCCATGGGAATGGCTGGACTGGTGCTGGCGGTGGTCTGCTTCGTGGCCTCCCACGTCGAGGGAATGCCGGGCTTCTACCCGCTTGCCTCCGCCGCGAGCCTCGTTGGTGCTACGGTCTTGGCTGCTTCGGTCCTGGATGACGCTCGGCCCCTGTGGCTGTCTGGGGCTCAATGGGAGGATTTCCTGCCGTGGCTCCTGGGCTGCGCAGGATCGGCCGCTGTGCTTTACGCTGTCCGTTGGTCCCGGATCCCGGGCGTGGGATCGCACCCAGTGCGCAAGTTGTCGCTCGCTGTAACAGCAGGAGGGGGATTTGCCCTGGCCGCAGCTGCAGGCCTACTGCACGATGACACCGCTGTGGCAGGAACGTGCTTGCTCGGCGCTGCCGTGGCCGTGGCTTTCCTCGAGGTACCACGCGCCATCAGATTCGCTGTCGCGGAGCTCGGTGCGGTGCTGGTGCTCTCAGCCGCACAGCGGGCGGTCCTCTTCGTCCATGGAGCCAGGCCCGAGTTCTTCTGGGTGGTGCAGTGGTTCGCGGTCCTGGGTGCGGTTTTGGCAGGGGTGCGCTATTACGTTGGGGACACGCTGGAGGGGCGTATCAGAGGGGGGATCGCTTCAGGCTTGTTGTCCTTCGGAGGCCTCCTCTCGATAGTGCCAGGAAGCCTCTTCCCGGGCACTGTGCCACAGCAGCTATGGGTCCTCGTCGGATTTGCGGTGCTAGTGCTTGCCGGACTTGTCCTCGCCGAGCGCACGTTCGTGTGGTGGGGTGCCGTGGGTGTTGCGCTCAGCGTGATGTGGGCCCTTCGTTCCTATGCCTTCGCGATGCTCGCCGTGATCGCCTTGGCATTGATTGTCCTTGCGGTCTGGCGCCTCAACAGGACTGCGCCCTGATACCGTTGCCTCAAGGGAGGAATGCGAAATGGGAACGCTGATTTTTCTGGTCTTGGTGGTTGTTGTGGTAGCCGGGGTGTTGTGGGGAAGGAAATACTTCCGCCGCGAGATCGAGCGCGCCAAGCGCATCAATCGGGCGAACAGGAAAGACTGATTTAGCACAATCGGTCCACGAAGGGACTTCGAATCAGCTCCGTCGCGCCTTGCTCAAGGACTGGTACCAGTAGTACGAGTCCTTGGGGGTTCTCTCAAGGGTATCGAAATCAACGTGCACCAGGCCGAACCGTTGCGAATAGCCTGCGGCCCATTCGAAGTTGTCCAGTAGCGTCCAGACGTAGTAGCCCAGAAGTTTGACGTCGTGGGCGATCCCGCCGGGGGCAGTGGCCCTCAAGGCCTGGCCAAGGTGCGAGGCAAGATAGCTGATGCGGTCGGCGTCGTGCACCGGACCCTGGGTGTGGTCCGGTTCCGGAAAGCTCGCTCCGCTCTCCGTGATGAACAGCGGAGGCAGCGCCGCTCCGTAGCGGTCCTTCAGCTCCCGCAGCAGGATTCCGAGGTGTTCGGGAGCCACAGGCCAACCGAATCCTGTCGTCTCGTATTCGGGAAACGCCGCCAGATGGAACGGCAGCTTGGCCATCATGTCCGGGGTGTTCCAGTGGGCGGTTCCGTCGCCGCGGCCCGAGGCCACCTTGACGGGGTAGTAGTAGTTCAGGCCGTAGAAATCCAACGGCTGGTGGATGGTTTTGAGGTCCTCGTCGCGGACCTTGCCCAAGGCCCGGAACCAAGGCCTTACCTGGAGCGGCGGCTTTGGGTACTTCCCCAGGAGGATGGGATCGGCGTACACCCGGTTGAAGATGAGGTCGAAGGCCTTGGCCATGAGACCGTCTGCAAGCCGCTTGCTTGCGGGCCGGACCGGAGAGTGGACATTGGCGACGCCGACAGTTCCCGCCACGCCTGCGGCGCGCAGCGCCTGGACGGCGAGGCCGTGCCCCAGCAACTGGTGGTGGGCAGCCGGCAGGGCATCGAAGAGCAGCCGCCTGCCGGGAGCGTGGACACCGAGGGCATAACCTTGCAACGCGACCGAAACCGGTTCGTTGAGGGTGACCCATTGCGCCACGCGGTCACCGAAGCGGTGTGCGGCCGCGGCGGAGTATTCGGCGAACCGTTCCGCAGTCGCCCGATTCAGCCAGCCGCCGTCGTGCTCCAACGGCAGGGGAGTATCCCAATGGAACAGGGTCACCATGGGGGAGATCCCGGCCTTCAGGAGCTTGTCGATCAGGCGGTCGTAGAAATCCAAGCCCTGTTGATTGATGGGCCCCTTGCCGCCGGGTTGGATTCGCGGCCAGGAGAGGGAGAAACGGTAGGAATCCACGCCCAGGTCCTGCATGAGGGCAATGTCCTCGTCCGTGCGGTTGTAGTGGTCGCAGGCGACTGCCGGGGAGTGCCCGTCGACGATCGCGCCCGGTTTCTCGGCAAACGCGTCCCAGCTCGACGGTCCTCGTCCGTCCGCTGTGAGCGAGCCCTCGATCTGGAAGGCCGCCGCAGCGACACCCAAAGTGAAGTCCGGCCGGATGCGGCCTGCAAGATCCCCCACAGTGGCAGCATCTTGGACGGTCATGCCCCCATCATCCCGAGCGCAGGTGCCGATGGCAATGGTCAGGGAGGCCCGATTGGCTTATGCCGGGGAATTCCGGCATACTAGGTGAGTTGTTCAAGCGCTTCTTCGCGTCCCGATCCGGATAATGCCGGGTGTCAGGGTCCAAGCTGAAGCCCAAACATAACCCAGATCCCCAAAGGAATACGGACGCGTTTGCGTGGAAATCGCGACACGCCCGACCGCGGGGGTCGGTTACACCGGCAAGTTGAGGAACCCGGATCCCTCCGGATTCAGCTTGTGCGGCGGGTGGTAGTACTACTTCAAATGCTTCGGCAGCCACATACAACACGTAAGTGAACAGGGCAGCCTTTATTCGAGGGCAGCACAGACTGAAAGAGAGTCAGGCGACATGGCGGGACAAAAAATCCGCATCCGGCTGAAGTCATATGACCACGAGGTCATTGATGTTTCAGCGCGGAAGATCGTTGAGACGGTCACGCGCGCAGGCGCAACGGTAGTGGGCCCCGTGCCGCTGCCGACGGAGAAGAACGTGTACTGCGTTATCCGCTCTCCCCACAAGTACAAGGACAGCCGTGAGCACTTTGAAATGCGTACTCACAAGCGTCTGATCGACATCATCGACCCCACGCCGAAGGCTGTTGACTCGCTTATGCGTCTCGACCTGCCGGCCGACGTGAACATCGAAATCAAGCTGTAGGGAGGTGCTGAGAAAACTATGACCGCAACCCGTAACGTAAAGGGCCTGCTGGGCACGAAGCTCGGCATGACCCAGGTCTGGGACGAGAACAACAAGCTCATCCCGGTAACTGTCGTCCAGGCTGACTCCAACGTCATCACCCAGCTGCGCAACGCAGAGACTGATGGCTATGTCGCCGTTCAGATCGGCTACGGCCAGATCGATCCCCGCAAGGTCACCAAGCCGCTGGCTGGTCACTTTGAAAAGGCTGGCGTAACTCCTCGCCGCCACGTCGTCGAACTGCGCACTGCAGACGCCGCGTCTTACGAACTGGGCCAGGAGCTTTCTGTTGAGCTCTTCGAAGCCGGTCAGAAGATCGACGTCGTCGGCACCAGCAAGGGTAAGGGCTTCGCCGGTGTTATGAAGCGTCACGGCTTCCACGGTGTTGGAGCCTCCCACGGTGCGCACAAGAACCACCGCAAGCCCGGTTCAATCGGTGGCGCATCCACCCCGAGCCGCGTCTTCAAGGGTCTGAAAATGGCCGGTCGCATGGGCGCAGAACGTCACACCACGCTGAACCTCACGGTTCACGCTGTTGACGCCGAGAAGTCGCTGCTCCTTATCAAGGGTGCCGTCCCCGGTGCCCGCGGCCAGGTCGTCCTCGTACGCACCGCCGTGAAGGGAGCCTAGTTAAATGACTAGCACTGTCAAGGTAGACCTGCCTGCAGAGATCTTCGACGTCCAGACCAACGTGCCGCTGCTGCACCAGGTCGTCGTCGCACAGCTCGCTGCTGCTCGCCAGGGTACCCACAAGACCAAGACCCGCGCCGAAGTTTCCGGTGCAGGCCGCAAGCCGTTCAAGCAGAAGGGCACCGGCCGCGCCCGTCAGGGTTCCATCCGTGCTCCTCACATGACCGGTGGTGGCATCGTCCACGGCCCGACGCCGCGTGACTACAGCCAGCGGACCCCCAAGAAGATGAAGGCTGCCGCACTGCGTGGCGCCCTGTCCGACCGCGCCCGTAACGGCCGCATCCACGTCGTTTCTGAACTGGTTGCCGGCACCAAGCCGTCCTCCAAGGCAGCACTGGCCGCGTTGCGTGCAGTCTCCGAGCGTCGGAACCTGCTCGTTGTTATCGAGCGCGCCAACGATGTTGCCGCACTGTCCGTGCGCAACCTCGCAGATGTTCACGTTCTGTACGCAGACCAGCTGAACACCTACGACGTGCTGGTTTCCGACGACGTTGTCTTCACCAAGGCTGCGTTCGAGGCTTTCATCGCTGACAAGGCAAAGAACGAGGAGGATGCCAAGTGAGTGCAGCCACCATCAAAGACCCGCGCGACGTCGTCATTGCACCCGTCGTTTCGGAAAAGAGCTACGGCCTGATCGACGAGGGCAAGTACACCTTCCTGGTGGACCCCCGCTCGAACAAGGCCGAGATCAAGCTGGCCGTGGAGAAGATTTTCTCCGTCAAGGTCGAATCGATCAACACCATCAACCGTGCCGGTAAGCGCAAGCGGACCAAATTCGGCTGGGGACAGCGCAAGAGCACCAAGCGTGCAATTGTCACCCTCAAAGAAGGCACAATCGACATCTTCGGCGGTCCGCTCGCGTAGCGGAGACCACTTTAACGAGGAAATGAATTATGGGAATCCGTAAATACAAGCCGACTACCCCGGGCCGTCGCGGCTCGAGCGTAGCCGACTTCTCCGAAATCACGCGATCGACTCCGGAAAAGTCGTTGCTGCGTCCGCTGCACAAGACTGGCGGCCGTAACAACACCGGTAAGATCACTACCCGTCACAAGGGTGGTGGCCACAAGCGCCAGTACCGTCTGATCGACTTCCGTCGCCACGACAAGGACGGCGTCAACGCCCGCGTTGCCGAAATCGAGTACGATCCGAACCGCACGGCTCGCATCGCCCTCCTGCACTACGTTGATGGCACCAAGCGTTACATCATCGCCCCGAACAAGCTGTCCCAGGGTGACTTCGTCGAGGCTGGCCCCGACGCTGACATCAAGCCGGGCAACAACTTGCCGCTGCGCAACATCCCGGTTGGTACCACCATCCACGCAGTTGAACTGCGTCCGGGTGGCGGCGCCAAGATGGCCCGTTCCGCAGGTGCTTCGGTTCAGCTCGTCGCCAAGGAAGGCCGTTTCGCCCAGCTGCGTCTGCCCTCCGGTGAAATCCGCAACGTTGACGTGCGCTGCCGCGCAACCGTCGGCGAGGTCGGCAACGCCGAGCAGTCGAACATCAACTGGGGTAAGGCCGGCCGTATGCGCTGGAAGGGCGTTCGCCCGACCGTCCGTGGTGTCGCCATGAACCCGGTCGATCACCCGCACGGTGGTGGTGAAGGTAAGACTTCCGGTGGACGTCACCCGGTCAACCCGAACGGTAAGCGTGAAGGCCGCACCCGCCGCCCCAACAAAGAGAGCGACAAGCTTATTGTTCGTCGCCGCCGTACTGGCAAGAACAAGCGATAGGAGCCTGGACACATGCCACGCAGCCTGAAAAAAGGTCCTTTCGTAGACCAGCACCTCTTTGTGAAGGTCGCCAGGGAAAACGAAAAGGGCACCAAGAACGTCATCAAGACCTGGTCCCGCCGTTCGATGATCGTCCCGGACATGCTGGGTCACACGATTGCCGTTCACGACGGACGCAAGCACATTCCGGTGTTTGTCACTGAGTCGATGGTCGGGCACAAGCTCGGCGAATTCGCTCCCACGCGGACATTCCGCGGCCATGTCAAGGACGACCGTAAGGGCAAGCGCCGCTAAGGCGCTCGCTCTACGGCTAAGACGAGAGAAGGAAAGCAATGGAAGCCAAGGCTATTGCGCGTCACATCCGCGTAACGCCTATGAAGGCCCGGCGCGTCGTCAACCTTGTTCGTGGTAAGCAAGCGAATGAGGCTCTGGCAATTCTGAAGTTCGCCGAACAGGCAGCTTCGGAGCCGGTATTCAAGGTAGTTCAGTCGGCAATGGCAAACGCACGGGTCCTCGCGGACCGCGACGGCGTTGCCTTTGACGAAGGAGACCTCTACATCAGCGAAGCGTTTGTTGATGAAGGCCCGACCATGAAGCGGTTCCAGCCGCGTGCTCAGGGTCGCGCATTTCAGATCAAGAAGCGCACGAGCCACATCACCGTGGTAGTCGCTACCCCGGAGAAAGAGGAGGCTCGCTAAGTGGGACAGAAAGTAAACCCGCACGGGTTCCGACTCGGCATCACCACCGATCACGTATCGCACTGGTTTGCTGACAGCACCAAGGCTGGCCAGCGGTACAAGGACTTCGTTCGCGAAGACATCCGCATCCGCCAGCTCATGTCCACGGGCATGGAGCGCGCTGGCATCGCCAAGGTCGAAATCGAGCGCACCCGTGACCGTGTCCGCGTGGACATCCACACGGCCCGCCCGGGTATCGTCATCGGCCGCCGCGGCGCAGAAGCAGACCGCATTCGCGGCGAGCTCGAGAAGCTCACCGGCAAGCAGGTCCAGCTGAACATCCTCGAGGTCAAGAACCCCGAGATGGAAGCCCAGCTTGTTGCCCAGGGCGTTGCTGAGCAGCTGACTTCCCGCGTGGCTTTCCGCCGTGCGATGAAGAAGGCCATGCAGTCCGCACAGCGTGCGGGTGCCAAGGGTATCCGTATTGCTTGCTCCGGTCGACTGGGTGGCGCAGAAATGTCCCGCTCGGAGTTCTACCGCGAAGGCCGTGTGCCCCTGCACACCCTGCGTGCGAACATCGACTACGGCTTCTACGAAGCTAAGACCACCTTCGGCCGCATCGGCGTGAAGGTCTGGATCTACAAGGGCGACGTCACTGCCAAGGAACTGGCTCAGCAGGCAGCTGCTGCTCCGTCCCGCGGCCGTGGTCCGAGCGACCGCCCGGGCCGCCCGGGTGGCGCCGACCGTGGTGACCGCCGTCGTCGTACCGACCGTCCGGCAGCTGACGCAGCACCTGTTGCTGCAGAGGCTCCGGCAGCTGAAGCTGCTGCTCCCGCAGCAGAAGGAGGACAGGCTTAAATGCTTATCCCACGTCGAGTCAAGCACCGTAAGCAGCACCACCCGGGTCGTTCCGGCGCTGCAACGGGCGGCACCAAGGTCACCTTCGGTGAGTACGGCATCCAGGCGCTGAGCCCGGCCTACGTCACGAACCGTCAGATCGAGTCTGCCCGTATCGCGATGACCCGCCACATCAAGCGTGGCGGTAAGGTCTGGATCAACATTTATCCGGACCGTCCGCTGACGAAGAAGCCGGCCGAAACCCGCATGGGTTCCGGTAAGGGTTCTCCGGAATGGTGGGTCGCAAACGTCAAGCCGGGCCGCGTTCTCTTCGAGCTCGCCGGTGTCAATGAAGAGGTAGCTCGCGAGGCACTGCGCCTGGCAATCCACAAGCTGCCGTTGAAGGCACGCATTGTGCGTCGCGAAGGTGGTGAATAGAAATGGCAGTAGGGTCGAAGGATCTCGCACCCGCACAGCTGGACGGTTTCGACAACGAGCGTCTCGTTGAAGAACTCCGCAAGTCCAAGGAAGAGCTGTTCAACCTGCGTTTCCAGTCCGCCACCGGACAGCTGGAGAACCACGGTCGTCTGCGCGCGGTAAAGAAGGACATCGCACGCATCTACACCGTTCTCCGTGAGCGCGAGCTGGGCATTCGTGCCGAGGTTGCCGCACCGGTTGTGGAAGCCAAGGAAGAAAAGAAGTCCAAGAAGGCAGAAGCCAAGGCTGAGAAGGCCGAAGCCGAGGCTGGAGAGGACGCCAAGTGAGCGAACAGAAGGAAACTGTGACGGAAGCAGCAGCCAGCGCTGAACAGCGCGGTTACCGTAAGACGCGTCGCGGCTACGTTGTCTCTGACAAGATGGAAAAGACCATCGTTGTTCAGGTTGAAGACCGCGTGAAGCACGCTCTGTACGGCAAGGTCATTCGCCGCACCTCGAAGATCAAGGCTCACGACGAGCAGAACACCGCCGGCATCGGCGACCTCGTTCTGATCTCTGAGACCCGCCCGCTGTCCGCTACAAAGCGGTGGCGCCTGGTCGAGATCCTCGAAAAGGCTAAGTAATCCCGCGCCGGGCTTTGTCCGGCAGCGATATGGATTGGTGGAAGGCCCGTATTCCGGAAGGAATGCGGGCCTTTCGGCGTTTCGGTCCTTAGTATAAAACGTGCTAGGATATTGAGTTTGTATGGCGCCAGTTGTGCGTCAACAACCACCTCGTAAACAATCGTGCCGCGGCATACTGCCCCGCGCAGTTATTTCCGCAAGGGAAGCTGATGCTGGCGGCACGGGAGTTTAGGCCTGCACTGGCAAAATCCAGGCAGGTCAAGAGACACCCCGATCAACCGTTCCGCAAGGCTCATTCCGTATGCTCCATTTCGGTCTGAGAACCGGCGCGACGCAAGGAGTAAAAATTGATTCAGCAGGAGTCGCGACTGAAGGTCGCCGACAACACGGGTGCTAAGGAAATCCTTACCATTCGCGTTCTCGGTGGATCCGGCCGTCGCTACGCAGGCATTGGCGACGTCATTGTCGCAACCGTCAAGGACGCTATCCCGGGCGGCAACGTAAAGAAGGGTGACGTCGTCAAGGCTGTCATCGTTCGTACCAAGAAGGAACGCCGCCGTGCGGATGGTTCCTACATCAAGTTTGACGAGAACGCAGCTGTGATTCTGAAGAACGACGGCGACCCCCGTGGTACCCGTATCTTCGGCCCGGTTGGTCGTGAACTGCGTGACAAGAAGTTCATGAAGATCGTTTCGCTGGCTCCGGAGGTGCTGTAACCCATGGGTGCAAAGATCAAGAAGGGTGACCTGGTTCAGGTCATCACCGGCGCCAAGCAGGAACGTGGCGGCGACCGTGGCAAGCAGGGCAAGGTTCTTCGCGTGTTCACCGAGACCAACCGCGTCCTGGTAGAAGGCATCAACCGAGTCACCAAGCACACCAAGGTCGGTCAGTCGCAGCGCGGCACCAAGACCGGTGGCATCGAGGTCGTTGAGGCCCCGATCCACGTCTCCAACGTTGCTCTTGTTGACCCCTCGACCAAGAAGCCGACCCGCGTTGGTTTCCGTCTCGAGACCGTTGAGAAGGACGGCGTCTCCAAGTCCGTCCGTGTCCGCGTGTCCAAGGCATCCGGGAAGGACATCTAATGACTGAGACTCTCGAGACTCCAGCGAAGATCGTTCCGCGTCTGAAGACGAAGTACGCCGATTCCATCAAGCAGACCCTGGTTGAGGAATTCAAGTACGAGAACGTGAACCAGGTTCCCCGCCTGGTGAAGGTTGTTGTGAACATGGGTGTTGGAGATGCCGCCAAGGACTCCAAGCTGATCGACGGCGCTGTCCGCGACCTCACCCTGATCACCGGCCAGAAGCCGCAGGTAACCAAGGCCCGCAAGTCGATCGCCCAGTTCAAGCTGCGCGAAGGCATGCCCATCGGTGCACACGCAACTCTGCGTGGGGACCGTATGTGGGAATTCGTGGACCGCCTCGTGACCCTCGCCCTGCCCCGTATCCGCGACTTCCGCGGCCTTAACGGCAAGCAGTTCGACGGCAACGGCAACTACACCTTCGGTCTGACCGAGCAGGTTATGTTCCACGAAATCGACCAGGACTCCATCGACCGCGTTCGCGGTATGGACATCACGGTTGTCACCACTGCAAAGACCGATGACGAAGGCCGTGCGCTGCTCAAGGCACTTGGCTTCCCGTTCAAATCCGAAGACTAATAACTACGTAGTAGGTCCGGCCGCGGCTGCTTTGCAGCCAACGCGGAAACCATTACGAGGAAGGGCAAGAGCCCACAATGACTATGACAGATCCTGTCGCAGACATGCTTACGCGTCTGCGCAACGCCAACTCGGCATACCACGACACCGTGAGCATGCCGTACAGCAAGCTCAAGGCACGCGTTGCCGACATCCTGAAGGCAGAAGGCTACATCGCTGCTTGGAAGGAAGAGGAAGCCGAAGTCGGCAAGAAGCTGACCATCGACCTCAAGTTCGGTCCGAACCGCGAGCGTTCGATTGCTGGTGTCCGCCGCATTTCCAAGCCTGGTCTCCGCGTTTACGCGAAGTCCACCAACCTGCCTCACGTGCTGGGTGGCCTGGGTATCGCAATCCTGTCCACCTCTTCCGGCCTCCTGACTGACAAGCAGGCCGGCAAGAAGGGCGTGGGCGGCGAAGTCCTCGCGTACGTCTGGTAACGGGAAAGGAAGAGAATAATGTCACGTATTGGACGTCTCCCCATCACCGTTCCTGCCGGCGTTGAAGTTAAGGTTGATGGCTCTGTCATCAACGTCAAGGGCACCAAAGGCGAGCTGAGCCACACTGTAGCCAGCCCGATCGAGGTCACCCTGGACGAAAGCACCTTGACTGTCACCCGCCCGAACGACGAGCGCGCTTCGCGTTCCCTGCACGGCCTGACCCGCACCCTGATCGCGAACATGATCGAGGGCGTCACCAAGGGCTACGAAAAGAAGCTTGAAATCGTTGGTACCGGTTACCGCGTTCAGGCCAAGGGTTCTGACCTTGAGTTCGCTCTCGGCTTCAGCCACCCGGTCAATGTCTCCGCTCCGGAAGGCATCACCTTCACGGTGGAGGGGCCGACCAAGCTCTCCGTCGCTGGTATCTCCAAGCAGCAGGTCGGCGAGGTTGCTGCCAACATTCGCAAGCTGCGCAAGCCCGACCCCTACAAGGGCAAGGGTGTCCGTTACGCCGGCGAAGTTATCCGCCGCAAGGTCGGAAAGGCTGGTAAGTAAACCATGGCCATCGCAATTAACAAGAAGCGTACGAACAAGAGCAAGTCTGCTGCACGCAGCCGTCGCCAGCTTCGTATCCGCAAGCGCATCACCGGCACGGCTGTTCGTCCTCGTCTGGTCGTCAACCGCTCCGCACGCCACATCTTCGTCCAGGTTGTCGATGACAGCAAGGGTGTAACCGTGGCTTACGCCTCCACTTTGGAAGCTGACCTTCGTGCATTCGACGGCGACAAGACTGCCAAGGCCAAGCGCGTCGGCGAGCTCGTTGCCGGGCGTGCCAAGGCTGCAGGCATCGAAGCTGTTGTCTTCGACCGCGGTGGTAACAAGTACCACGGCCGGATCGCCGCCGTCGCTGACGGCGCACGTGAAGGTGGGCTGGCACTGTGACCGTTGAGAATAACGAAAAGGACATTCAGGTGACTGAAGCTGCAGCTGCTGAGGCAACTGAGACTGCTGCTGCCACCGACGACCGCCGCGGCGGCCGTCGTGGCGAGCGTGGTGACCGTGGCCAGGGCCGCGGCGACCGTGGTGGCCGTGGTGGCCGCGACGGCGGTCGCGAGGCCGAGAAGAGCCAGTTCGTAGAGCGCGTTGTAACCATCAACCGTGTTGCCAAGGTCGTCAAGGGTGGTCGTCGCTTCAGCTTCACCGCCCTGGTCGTCGTCGGTGACGGCAACGGCCTGGTTGGCGTCGGCTACGGCAAGGCGAAGGAAGTTCCGGCAGCTATCGCGAAGGGCGTTGAAGAAGCTAAGAAGTCCTTCTTCCGCGTTCCCCGCGTTGGCAACACCATCCCGCACCGCGTGCAGGGTGAGGCCGCAGCAGGCGTTGTCATGCTGCGTCCGGCTTCCCCGGGTACCGGTGTTATCGCCGGTGGTCCGGTCCGCGCGGTACTGGAATGCGTCGGTATCCACGACGTTCTCTCCAAGTCGCTCGGTTCCTCGAACGCCATCAACATCGTTCACGCGACTGTTGACGCCCTGAAGCGACTGGAAGAGCCCGCTTCCGTGGCAGCCCGCCGTGGCCTGCCGCTGGACGAGGTTGCTCCTGCTGCTCTGGTGCGCGCACTCCAGAACCAGAAGGCAGGTGTCTAGTCATGGCTAAGAACCTGACTCCCTCCGACGCTCAGTTGGAGATCACCCAGATCAAGGGCGTCATCGGCGCCAAGCAGAACCAGCGTGAGACCCTGCGGTCCCTCGGCCTCAAGCGCATCGGACACACTGTTGTCCGTACCGCTGATGCCGTAACCGTTGGAATGCTCAACACGGTTCCGCACCTCGTGAATGTAGAGGAGGCGAAGTAATGGCCGAGAACAAAACCGCCGATAAGGCAGAGAACGTGGCTGCCGACAAGCAGAACACTCTGAAGGTCCACCACCTGCGTCCCGCCCCCGGTGCCAAGACTGCCAAGACCCGTGTTGGTCGTGGTGAAGGCTCCAAGGGTAAGACCGCAGGTCGCGGTACCAAGGGTACGAAGGCCCGCTACCAGGTCAAGGCTGGCTTTGCCGGCGGCCAGCTGCCGCTGCACATGCGCCTGCCGAAGCTTCGCGGCTTCAAGAACCCGTTCCGGGTTGAGTTCCAGGTTGTAAACCTGGACAAGCTCAACGAGCTGTTCCCGGAAGGTGGCGCTGTCACCGTCGAGTCCCTGGTTGAGAAGGGTGCCGTTCGCAAGAACCAGCCCGTCAAGGTGCTGGGCACCGGCGACATCACCGTCAAGGTTGACGTCACCGCCCACGCTTTCTCCTCCAGCGCAGCTGAGAAGATCGCAGCAGCAGGCGGAACCACCACTGCCCTCTAAGGGCTCTGGGCTATCGCTCGCTGTAAAAAGACTCCCGGTGCGGAGGGCTTCGGCCCCCTGCTCCGGGAGTTTTTTGATATGGCGCGCACCCCTCGATTGTTCGCATGGCGCATCAAACCGTTAGACTCGGGTGTTGGGTTTCAATGACCCCTTTCGACACCCTTGGACTTTTAACTCAGGAGGACGCTTGCTAAGCGCATTCGGCCGGGCATTTCGGACGCCTGATCTGCGACGCAAGTTGTTGTTCACGCTGGGAATCATCACAATCTTCCGCTTGGGAGCTTTTATCCCCTCGCCTGGTGTGAGCTACCAAAATGTTCAGCAATGTTTGTCAAGCAATCAGGACCAGGGCGGCCTCTACCAGCTCGTCAACCTGTTCAGCGGTGGTGCACTGCTGCAGGTTTCGATCTTTGCCCTGGGGATCATGCCGTACATCACGGCGAGCATCATCGTGCAGCTGCTCCGCGTGGTCATTCCGCGGTTCCAGCAGCTGTATGACGAAGGTGCCTCGGGCCAGTCGAAGCTGACGCAGTACACGCGTTATCTGACCATTGCGCTGGGCCTGCTGAACGCCACCACGCTGGTGTCCCTGGCACGCTCCGGACAGCTGCTGCCGAACTGCCAGCTGCCGATCATCCCGGACACGAGCATCATCGCCACGATCCTCGTGGTCATCACCTTGACGGCCGGCACAGGCCTCATCATGTGGATGGGCGAACTGGTTACCGAGAAGGGCGTGGGCAACGGCATGTCCCTGCTCATCTTCACCTCCATCGCTGCCGGCTTCCCGACCTCGCTCGGTGCCATCTGGAACTCCAAGGGACCGGGCACCTTCTTCACGGTGTTGGCGATCGGCCTCGTAACCGTCGCGCTCGTGGTCTTCGTGGAGCAGTCCCAGCGGCGCATTCCGGTCCAGTACGCCAAGCGTATGATCGGCCGGCGCACCGTGGGCGGCACCAGCACCTACATCCCCATCAAGGTGAACATGGCCGGCGTCGTGCCTGTCATCTTTGCCTCCTCGATGCTCTACCTGCCGGGGCTGATTGCACAGTTCAACCAGCCGAAGGCCGGAGAGTCCATCGCCCCGTGGGTTGAGTGGATCAACAACAACCTCACCAAGGGCGACCACCCCATCTACATGGCGCTGTATTTCGTCATGATTGTGTTCTTCACCTACTTCTACGTCGCGATCACCTTCAACCCTGAAGAGGTCTCGGACAACATGAAGAAGTACGGCGGGTTCATTCCGGGCATCCGGGCGGGTAAACCGACCGCGGACTACCTGCAGTACGTGCTTTCCAGGATCACCCTCCCCGGCGCCTTCTACTTGGGCTTCGTGGCGTTGATTCCGCTGGTCGCACTCGTCCTGATCAGCGCCAACCAGAACTTCCCGTTCGGTGGCACGTCGATTCTGATCATGGTGGGTGTGGGCCTGGAAACCGTCAAGCAGATTGATGCGCAGCTACAACAACGTCACTACGAAGGGCTTTTGCGATGACGAGAATGCTGATCATTGGACCCCCGGGTTCGGGCAAGGGAACCCAGGCTGAGCGGATTTCCGAGCGCTTGGGCGTAGTCGCCATCTCCACCGGCGACATCTTCCGTGCGAACGTCAAGGGCGAAACCCCGCTGGGTATCGAGGCAAAGAAGTACATGGACGCCGGCGATTTCGTTCCGGACAGCGTCACCAACAAGATGGTCCGCGACCGCCTGAGTGAGAGCGACGTCGAGAACGGCTTCCTGCTCGACGGCTACCCGCGCACCACCGCCCAGGTGGAATACCTGGACCGGATCCTCGCCGACACGGAAGAGAAGCTCGACGTCGTGCTTCAGCTGACGGCCGACGACGAGGAACTTGTTACTCGTTTGCTGGGCCGTGCCAAGGAGACCGGGCGCTCGGATGACAACGAAGGCGTCATCCGCCACCGCCTGGACCTCTACCACGAGCAGACCGAGGCCGTCGTGGCCAAGTATGCCGAACGGGGCATCCTGACCCAGGTCGATGGCATTGGCGGCATCGACGAGGTCACGGATCGCGTGCTGCTGGCCATCGAGGCAGCCAAGGCGGTCTAGCCGCCGCACGACTGTTGAAGAGGGTGTGTCCCGCGCCGGAGCTGACTGCTCCCGTGCGGGACACGCCCTTTTTGCTTCCCCGTTTGAGCGCCTGAAATCAGAACCAATTCACGGGCGTTTGTGGCTCCGGTTTCGGGCTGGGCCGCTGATGCGGGAAAATAGGAAGCCAGAGGGGGTCTGGATCTGCAGCCCACCACAAGCAGCACACGACAAGAGGAGACCATGGCGTTCGGCCAGCCCCGCATCGAATACAAGACCAATGAGCAAATGCGCAAAATGCACGAGGCCGGATTGGTCCTCAGCAGAGCGCTCGACGCAGCCGTTGAAGCTGCGAAACCGGGCGTGACCACGCGCGAGATCGACGCCGTTTTCGCCGCGGTCCTCATCGACGCTGGAGCGAAGTCGAACTTCCTCGGATACCACGGCTTCCCCGCCACCATCTGCACATCCGTCAACGAGGAAGTGGTTCACGGCATCCCAGGCGACCGGGTCCTGCAGGATGGGGACATCATTTCGATTGATGGCGGGGCGATCGTTGACGGTTGGCACTCCGACTCCGCACGCACTGTGATAGTCGGCGCGGCGGATCCTGAAGATCAGCGGCTCTCGGATGTCACCCAAGCCGCCATGTGGCGCGGAATCGCTGCTTTGGCCAAAGGCAAGTTCGTCGGCGATATCGGCAACGCCGTGGACGACTACGTCTCCTCCGTCCCGGGAAAGCCGCTGGGCATCCTGGAAGACTACGTAGGCCACGGCATCGGCTCCGAGATGCACATGGCCCCTGACGTGTTGAACTACCGCACCACCCATCGAGGCCCGAAAATCAGGCCGGGACTGTGCCTTGCGATTGAGCCCATGCTCGTCCGCGGCAGCATCGAAACAGCAACCCTCGACGACGACTGGACTGTGGTGACCACTGACGGCAAGCGCTCGTGCCAGTGGGAGCACTCGGTCGCCGTCCACGAAAAGGGCATCTGGGTGCTTTCCGCGCCCGACGGCGGCGCGGAGCAGCTGGCGCCGCTCGGCGTCGTGCCCGTTCCGATTCCCTGATCAGACGCGGCTGCCCAACTAGCTCGCATTAGATGTCGTTCTGACGCGTCAAAACGACATTAATTGCAAGCTAGTTGGGCAGCGGGCAGCACTCGGTGCGTAGAGCCTTAGCTCTTGAGCTTGGGCTTCACGTCCTTGGTGTAGATGCCATCGAGGGTTGTCTTGAGGTCCGTCATGGTGGCCTTCACGTCGCCCTGCTGGGTGAGGATCTTCGCAGCGGCCTTGGCCATTTCCTGATCGGCGCCGGGCAGGAATACGCGGGCGTTGTCCTGCAGCTTGGTCACGGCGAGCTGGTCCATGGCCGTCTTGATTTGCGGAGTCTTGGCGAGGACTGCAGTCATGTCCGCGGAAACGCGGGTGGGCATGTAGCCGGTGGCAGCGGAGAATGCCGCCGTGTTCTCCGGTTCGGTCATGAATTTCAGGAAAGTGGCAGCCGCGAGCTGGACTTCCTTGCTGACGCCGCTGGGAATCCCGAGTCCCGCGCCGCCGGTGGGGCAGACGTTGGTCTCGGCCTTGGGGCCGCCCGGCAGGAAGCCGACGCCGACGTTGAACTTGGCGGACTTCAGCACGCCCAGCAGGTCTCCGGTGGAGGAGATCGTGGTGGACGTGATGCCTGCGGAAAAGTCGTCCGCGGCGTTCTTGGAGGAGACGCCGGCCCACTTGTCCTTGTAGATGGAGTCCTGGGCCCACTGCAGGGCCGTGACGGACTCGGTGGAGTCGCAGTTGAAGGTCCAGCCGTTGGACCAGCTGCCGCCCCAGCCCCACAGGTTGTTCTGCAGGGTCCAGCCGGCGTATCCGGCAAGGGCCGGGTAGATGTAGGCGTACTTAGCGCCCGAGCTTGCCTGGAGCTTGGGGGCCCACTCGGCGAACTCCTGCCAGGTCTTGGGAGCCCGGTCCGGAAGGCCGGCGGCCTTGAAGTGGTCCTTGTTGTAGTAGAAGAGCGGGGTGGAGCGGCCGTAGGGGAGCGCCCACTGCTTGTTGGCGTACTGGTAGTCCGCGACGAGGGACTTCTGGAAGTCGTCAATCTTGACGTCCAGCTGCTTGATGAGTCCGTCCAACGGGATGATATTGCCGTTGGTGTAGTAGCGGAACCACCAGACGTCGGAGAGCACCACGAGGCCGGGGAGGGCCGACTTCGCTGCCTGCGAGGTCTGGAACTTCTGCGCGATTTCCTCGTAGTTGGCGCCCGCCGTCACGAGGTTCACCTTGATGTCCGGGAACTTCGCCTGGAACTTGTCGATGATGGATTGCTCGACGGCCTGGGACTGCCCGGGGTGGCTGGTCCAAAAGTCGAAGGAGCCGGCCGGCTTGACCCCCGTGAAGTCGATGTCCGAGGGGCTGCTGCTCGTTGCGCTGCCGCCCGTCGACGGACCGCCGCATGCTGCAAGGGCGGCGGCGCCGACTCCGAGTCCGGCGAGCCCCAGGAAGTTTCTACGATCAAGATTCATTGCCATGGTTGGTCCTCTCAAGGATGCAAAGGTGGTGATGGGGTTGTGTGGACGTGCTGTGCTGTTAGCCGGTGACGCTGCCCTGGGTGAGCCCGGCAACGATGTAGCGTTGCAACGCTGCGAAGACCAGGAGGATGGGAATGATCACCAGGACAGCTCCTGCCATCAAGATCCCCCAGCCTGCGCCGTTTCCCTCGGAGTTTTGAAGGAGAGTCAGGCCGACCGGGAGGGTCATGGTTTCCGGGCGGTCCGTGATGATCAGGGGCCAGATGTAGTCGTTCCATTCGCTGACGACGGTGACGAGGGCAACGGTGGCGATCGAGGGGAGCGAAACGGGGACAACCACTTGCCAGAGCCTGCGCCAATGGCCCGCACCGTCGATTTCCGCCGCTTCGAGGATGGACCCCGGAAGGGTCTTGAAATGCTGGCGAAGGAGGAAGGTTCCGAAGGCCGTGCCGAGTCCCGGGAGAATGATTCCCCACAGGGTGTTCTTCCCGCCGATCCCTGCGATCAGGATGTAGTTGGGGAGGATCGACACCTGCGGCGGCACCATCAGGGCCACGAGGATCACGACGAAGATGACGTTCTTGAACGGGAAACGGACAAAAACCAGGGCGTAGGCCGTCAGGATCGCCAGGATCACCTTGACCGTGGAGCCGACCGTGGTGACGATCAGGCTGTTCAGGAAGAACTGTGCGAACGGCACAGTGGTCATGGCCGTGTGGTAGTTCTCCAGGTTCAGGCCCTGCGGGAGTATCTTGAGATCCGTGGTGACGATCTCGCCGGGCTGCTTGAAGGAACTCAGCAGCATCCACAACAGCGGCAGGACTACCACGAGGGTGGCCACGATCAGCGGGATGTAGCCGCCTGCCAGCGTCTGGATGAGGTTCGCGCGGGAGAACGGCTTGTCGCGCTGCGCCGGCAGGTCCGGACCGCCGTCGGGAGCTTTAAGGGTCCCGACGCCGCTCGCGGGGTTGGGGCTGACGGGGGAGAGCGTGCTCATGAGTAGTGCACCTTCCGTTCGACGAACCGCAACTGGAGCACGGTGATGATGAGCAGGATGGCGAACAGCACCACTGAAATGGCGGCGGAGTAGCCGGCTCGGTTGTAGGCGCCAAAGGCCTGCAGATAGGCCTCGTAGATCAGGGTGCTGGTGCCGTTGCCCAGCGGCGTCATGATGCGGATCAGGTCGAAGGCCTGAAGTGAGCTGATCATCGTGGTGATGAGCAGGAAGAACGTGGTGGGCGAGAGCAGGGGAACGGAAATGCTCATGAAGCGGCGGAACCCGTTGGCTCCATCCAGGGAAGCGGCCTCCATGACGTCCTTCGGGAGCGATTGGAGCCCGGCGAGGTACACGACCGCGCAGTAGCCCAGGTTCTTCCAGACGTAGACAATGATGACCATCGCGAGGGAGAGTTGCGGATCGTTGATCCACTGGGGACTTTGCTGGCCGATGCCGCGGAGCAGCCAGGACAGCACGCCGTATCCGGGATCGAAGATGAACAGCCATACGAGGCCGACGCCCACTCCACTGAGGACGTAGGGGGCGAAGACGGCAGAGCGCGCAAATGTGGTGCCGCGGACCTTCGCGTTCAAGGCCAGGGCCACCAAGAGGCCCAGCACCATGGAGCCACCGACGGTGACCACGGTGAAGATGAGCGTGGTGCCGAGTACTTGCGGGGCGTCGGAGCTGGTGAAGAAGGTGACGTAGTTGTCGAGGCCCACGACGGTGGCCGAGGTGGAGCCCAGGGTCCAGTCAAGGGTCGAGTAATACATGTTGTTGATGAGGGGCAGATACGTGAACACCGCGATCAGCGCCAAGTTCGGCAATGCCAGTGCCAGGAATACGAAGAAGTCGCGTCGGGTTCGGCCGGACCAGCGTCCCCGGCGCTGAGGGGCCGGGACAGCCTGCGCGGTGGCCGCGGGGCTGCCAGTCAGTTGTGTTGTCATGGGGGTCTCTAACGGTTCGCAGATATCGGGGCGCGCCGGACTCGGACTGGTGGGTCAAGGGGGCGGCTAGTTTTTACCTCACCACACGCAAACACCTGTCAAGTCACAAAAGGGGGCGTTCGCGGGATTGTTGGACAAGCCTTCTGCGCTCGTTCACTCGATGTTTCGTGGCGGATGGGGCCGTGTTTACATTCGAGGCACGACTACCGTTTGTTCCCAGGCCGCCGAAGGTCCTGCGCGCTGCGCGGGTTCAGCGCAGGGGAAAGCTCGGCGGAAGGAGCTCGTGGATGGGGCGGCGGGCGTAATCCGAGTCGCTCAGCGAGGCAATGTACTGGTTCAGGAATGCCTGGGCACGTTCCCGGTAGTCGCTGGTGTCCACGGTGACGATTTCGCCCCGGTCCACAATGGTGCGGCCGGCCACCACTACCCGCGTGATGTCCCGTCCGTCCGAGTTCATGATGAGTGTGCGGATGGGGTCGGCGTACGGACCAATATGGCTGCTGCTCAGGTCCAGGACGAAGTAGTCGGCCTGCGCTCCAGGTGCCAGCCGGCCCAGATCGGAACGGCCGAGGGACTCGGCGGGGTCCAGGGTGGCCGAGCGGAACAGGTCTGCGGCCTGGGCGCTTGAGCGGTCCCCGGTGAGGGTCTTGGTCATCCCCATCGCCAGGTCCATGGCCCGGATCATGTTGGGCGGGGCTGAGTCGGTGCCCAGTACGATCCGCACCCCGCGGTCGCGGTAGGAGTCATAGTTGTCGAGCATCCCGCCGTAATGTGCCATGGGGATGGGGCATAGCAGGACCGACGTTCCGGACCCGGCGAGCAGCGCCAGATCGTCCCCGGTGCCTGCGGAGGCAGGCATGTGCGGGTGCCCGGGGATGGCCCAGGCGTGGGGGATGTAGGTGCGTTCCGCGAGGAAACCGAGATCGGCCAGGTAAGGGAGTGGACGCCGTCCCGTGCGGGCGATCATCGTCTCGACCTCGAAGAGCCCCTGGGCGGCGTGCAGGCGCACGGGGACCTTGAGCTCATCGGCGGCTTGCCGGGTGAGGCGGAGGGTCTGTTCGGTCTGCGTTTCGATCCGGGCCGGTAGCAATGCCGCCCGGATCAAACCATGGGCCCGCCCTTCGTAGTCCTGGGCGAAGCGAACGGCTTGGTCGAGGCCGTCGAGGCCGCGCCGTTCGTCCTCATGGAGCATCACCCGCTTGCCGTCCGTATAGGGGACTGCCGTACGGTAGCTCGGCCCCAGGTAGGCCCGGACGCCGAGGTCCTCCACGGCGGCGGCCGTGTCGGCAAGGTCCTCATAGTCCTCGCACCATTCGTGGTAGCTCTCGGACGCAATGGGCATGAGCGTGGTGATGCCGTTGCGGACCAATTGGGACAGGGCGAACTCGCGTCGGAACCGTGCCTGCTCGCGGGTGAACACGGCTCCGTGGTCCCCCAGGTAGGACTCGGACCAGACGAGGCCGAGCCGCCGGCCGGGATCCGGCCAGGAATCGAAAAGGGCGTGGTCGATATCTGCGAGGGCGTTCAAGTCAATGAATCCGGGGGACACGATTGCCTCCCCGGCGTCGATGTCAATGTCCACTTTCCCAGGGTAGTCCCGGCCCACGAAGACAATGGTTCCGTCCTCGTGGACCAGCTCCGCGTCGGGCAGGATGCAGTGGTCGCCGTCGGCATAGCCAATGATGAAGGCGGCCTTGATGCGCGTGATCACGGCTCTCCTTGATGGTGTTGTCGAGGTTCGGAGATCCTAGGACCCGGTGGAGCCGACGGGCTTGCCTTCCAAATCCGAAGCCTGGTTGTCCAGGATCGCTCCAGCCACCAGCATGGCGTCCTGTGTGGAGCGGTCGCGGATGGCGTCAAAAAGCTCGTCATGGCTATCGTGCTCGGCGTGGGCAGCACGGTTCAGGCCCTCGGGCGATGTCCACGAACCGTCGATGCTCTCCGCGAGGGAACCATAGATGCCAGCCAGGAGCTGGTTGTGCGCGGCGCCCACCACGGCCCGGTGGAAGTCGATGTCTGCCAGCCGGAATCCGTCCTCGTCGTGGGCTTCCGCGGCGGCGCGGCGTCGATCGAGCGCGTCCTGGAGCTTGTCCAAGTCCTCTTGGTCACGACGCTGTGCAGCGAGGGCGGCGGCAGGAATGTCAAGGCTGCGGCGGACTTCGATGGCTTCGAGCCGGTCCGCTCCCTGGAGGCCTTTGCGGAGGGCGACTTCTTGCTCGTCCACGGCGGCGACAAAGGTTCCGTCACCTTGCCGTGTCACGAGGAGTCCCGCGTGTACCAACGCGCGGAGGGCTTCCCGGAGGGGTGCCCGGCTGAGGCCCAAGGCCTTTCCGAGCTCCGGCTCTGGCGGAATACGGTCTCCGAGGCCCCATTCGCCCTCCCGGATCCGCAGGCGGATGTCATCGATCGCATCGTCGACGACGCTGCGCCGGCCATTCACCGTCATGGTGCCCTCCTTGCTAGGCAATTCGCCGATCCACTTCCGTCAACGAAGCGTCTCATATGGGGCTCGAAAAATCCACCCTTTCGTAAGACGTCTTACGAGTGTATCTTGGCAAACATGACCCAGATCACACACGTGCTACCTGATTCACGGGCCCTCGGCGCCGGCGAGCTGCCGGAGACGCGGCTGGGAGTCCAGTTCACCCGCTACCCTGGCCACGAAGACCGGCCACTGGTGGAATCGCTTCGGGCCGCCTTGGACGACGGCTTCACCCTGGTGGTGCTCAACAGCATCTCTGCGGAACTTTCGAGCGAAGCGCCCGGCCAACCGAACAAGGCCGGAGAACTGAACGAGGTTGCAGAGGAAGCCCGGCATGCCGGCGTCGAACTCCAGCTGGGCTTGGGCTGCGCAGGGCCGTTCGATGATCCCGCCATGGTTCGGGCCGGACTGAACAGGACCCTGGTTCGCGGCCTGGAACTAGGCGTCACCGAGTTCTTTGTTTACACCCGGTCAATTCGCGAAGGGGCCTCGGAACAAGGCAGGTTCCTCGACCACCCTGCCCAGCTCCGGCTCATCCGGGCGAACCTCGAGACGCTTGCGTCCACAGCACGTGACGCCAGGGTCCACATCAACGTCAAGACCCATGAAGACCTGGCTTCACCTGAAGTGCACGCGCTGGTCCAGTCCTTGGACCCCGCAGTCTTCGGAATCGGATTCGATGTGGCCAACCTGGTGGTTCGTGGAGAGGATCCTGTCGATGCGGCCGGGGCGCTCGGGCCGCAGGTCCGGATGACGCATTTGGAGGACGCGGTCCTGTTCCCGCTGCCGCACGGCTACCGTCGTCGCTTGCGGGCGGTCGGGGAGGGGGTCTTCGACTGGGAAGCGATACTCGGCCACCTTTTCCGTGCCGGGGTGCGCGACTTCACCCTGGAACAGCACCGGGGAAAGTTCGACGCTCCGGTTTTCGACCGTTCGTGGTTCACCCACGAACCCCATCTCGACGCTGCGGGGCTGGGCCAGTTGGCCCGGCTCGGTGTTGCGACGCACGACGGCGTGGCGCGCGGGCGTATCCCGGCGCTCGCCGACTGGGACGACGAGCCCGCCCCCGCCGAGCGCCGTCGTCAACTGCTCCACAGTGCCGCCACTGTGCGGACGATCCTCACATCAATGGGTGCCGGCGTGAAGAAGCCGGCCACGATCCTTTCCGGAGAGGAAGGACTCTCATGACAGCCATTGCCGCCCCACAGATCGTTGTCCCGGTCAGAAGGAGACCCTTCAGGAGCTTCCTTCGTCGGGACAGGGCATTGACCATGACCTTGTCGTTCCTGGCCGCCCTCATTGTGGCCACCTTGATTGGCCCCTTGGTCTGGCGCGTGCAACCCGATGCCATCAACCTCGGCGCCGTCCTGCAGTCTCCAAGCCTGGGACACCCTATGGGCACGGACGACACCGGGCGGGACGTGTTGGCCCGGGTCCTGGCGGGTGGGCGGACGTCAATCCTGGCCGGTCTGACCATTGCACTGATCGGCGCGGTCGCCGGGTGTATCGCTGCCCTTTTGGCGGGATCGATGCGCGGCTGGGTAGACACGCTCTTTACCTGGCTGACCAACTCCATCCTCTGCTTCCCTGCCATCCTTCTGGCGATGGCGATCGCGATGGCACTGCAGCCGGGAGTCACGGCGGTGGTCATCGGGCTTTCGCTGCACTCGTTCCCCTGGTACATGCGGACGCTTCGCGGGGAGGTGATGCGCTTGTACGGCCAGGACTTCGTTCGCTCCACCGTCGCGCTCGGAGCACACCCCGCCCGCGTGCTGTTCCGCCACGTTTTCCCGCACCTGGTCCCGATCATGATTCTGCAGATGGCCGCCGTCTTCGGTGCGTCGGTGCTCTCCCTGGCAGCCCTCGGTTACCTTGGCCTCGGCGCTCAACCTCCGACGGCCGAATGGGGAGAAATGATCACCGATGGCCAGCAATTCTTCCTGACCGGTCAATGGTGGATCGCGGGCTTCCCCGGCCTGGGCCTGCTCCTTGCCGTCAGCCTGACCACCATGATCGCGGACAGGGCCCGGGAAGTCCTGGATCCACGCGGCGAATTCATCCAGGCGAAATGAGGCTTTTTCGATGATTAGCACCATTTTCAAACGGCTCGGCATAGCACTGGCCACGGTCTTCGGGGCTTCGATCTTCGCCTTCATCCTCCTCCGCAAGGTTCCCGGTGACCCGGCCCGGGCCATTGCCGGCGATGCGGCCACCGACGACGCCATCGCGGCGCTGCGGAAGTCCATGGGACTCGATGACAACCTCTTCGTCCAGTACGGGAACTACATGGGCTCGCTCCTCCGCGGTGACTTCGGCTTCTCTTACAGCACCGGCAACAGCGTCGGTAGCCTCCTTGCCCAACGGCTGCCGGCGACGATCGAACTGGGGCTGCTGTCAGTAGTCATTGCCATTGTGGCGGCGGTCCTCGCCGCGAGCATCGCAGTCTACTCACGACGCCGCTGGCCGGACCGGTTTCTTCGCATCGCATCCTCCCTGGCCATGGGATCGCCACCCTTCTGGATCGCCCTCCTTGCCTTGCTGGTTCTCTCGATCCAGCTCGGGATATTCCCGGGTCCTGAAGGCCGGCTGTCACCCGGGATGCTCCGTCCGCCGAACGTCACCGGCATGTTTACGGTGGACGCCCTGCTTGCGGGACAGTGGGGGACTTTCGCCAATGCGAGCTGGCACCTGATCCTGCCCGCAACGATTATCGCCTTGGGTCCGTTCGCCTTCCTCAGCCGGCTGTACCGGAACCAGCTTCGTGGCACGCTGCGGGAAACCTTCGTCACAGTCGCCCAGAGCCATGGCCTCCGCAGGTTCCCGGTCTACTCGCGCCACGTGGCCCCGCACGGGCTGTTGGCACTGTTACCGGCTGCTTCGCTGTTGTTCGCCGATCTCCTGGCTGGAAGCCTGCTGGTCGAGAAAGTTTTCGGATGGCCGGGCATAGGTTCCATGACCGCCGACGCCATCATCCAGAAGGACTTTGCCGTGGTCCAGGCGGTACTCCTTTTGGCCGCCATCCTCTACGTGGTAGTCAGCCTCGTCTCGGACCTCATCATGACCGCGGCAGATCCCCGCACCCGAGTAGGAGCCCGCTAATGTCGCACACCAACGCACTTCCCTTTCCTTCCCGAAGCATTGCCAGCGACGGGATCCCGGGCCAGGCGCCCGTCCTGAGCGTCAAAGGACTAACAACCAATTTCGACACTTCCTCGGGAACCGTCCACGCGGTGCGGGACGTGTCCTTCGACCTCTACAAACGGCAGCGATTGGCGATCGTCGGCGAATCGGGTTCCGGGAAATCCGCCCTCGCCATGTCCCTCGTAGGGCTCGTTCCGCCACCGGGCCGCATTGTGGGCGGCAGCGTCAAGCTCCACGGGACAGAGCTCGTGGGCCTTGACGACGCCGGGATCTCCAAGATCCGGGGGCGGGACATCGGCCTGGTATTCCAGGACCCGATGGCTGCCCTGGATCCCCTCAAGACCATTGGAACCCAGTTCGTGGAAACCATCCGGGTTCACCAGGACGTGTCAGTCAAGGTGGCCCGGCGGATGGCCTGCGAACTCCTTGCCGAGGTGGGCGTCAACGATCCGGAACGGAGGATCGCAGACTACCCCCACCAGTACTCCGGGGGGATGAGGCAGCGCGTGCTCATCGCCATGGCCATCGCCAACGATCCCGCCGTGGTCATCGCCGACGAACCGACGACGGCCTTGGACGTCACCACGCAGGCGCAAGTCCTCGACCTCCTGGCCAAAATCTGCGACGAACGCGGCAACGCGCTGGTGATGATCACCCACAACCTGGGGATCGTGGAAGAACTCTGCGACAGCGTCAACGTCATGTACGCGGGACGGTTCGTCGAATCCAGCAGCACCCGGTCACTTTTCGGCACGCCGGCCCACCCGTACTCGAAAGCGTTGCTGGACTGCGTCATCGACCCCGCTACGGCCAAGCGCGGCGCGTTGCCGGCCATCCCCGGCTCGCCCCCGGACCTTTCGGTCGATGAGCCCGGATGCCCGTTTGTGTCCCGATGCCCGATCGGCCGGGACGAACTACGGTGCGCAACGGAACGGCCCGAGGCGCGCACCTTGGCGGGCGGCGCCGTCGTCCGCTGCCACTTCGCGAGCGATACCCCAGGAGATGCAGCATGAGCAACGCAGCCACAGCCCCGCTCTTGCGGGTGGCGAACCTCAACAAGTCCTACGGCAGGGGTGTCGGTTCCAGGAACAGGACCCAGATCCTGCGGGATGTCTCCTTCGAACTACGACGCGGAGAAACACTGGGGCTCGTGGGGGAATCGGGCAGCGGCAAGTCCACCACGGCTGCGTGCGTCATGGGCCTGACCGCGGTGGATAGCGGACTCATCGAGTTCGACGGCGTGGACCTCACCTCCTTGTCGAAGCCGGAGATGCGGCGGATGCGCAAACGCATCCAGATGGTGTTCCAGGATCCCAACGGATCACTCGACCCGCGCTTCACGGTTGCCGACCTCGTGGAAGAGCCGCTGGTCATCCACGGGGTCTCGGACTCGGCGGAGCGCTCGCGCCGGGTCGAGGAAGTGCTTGACCGCGTCGGGATCACCCTCAAGCAGGCACAGCGCTATCCGTTCGCGTTTTCCGGCGGTCAACGCCAGCGGATTGCGATTGCACGGGCACTGGTCCTCAATCCGGACCTGGTCGTCCTGGACGAGCCGGTGAGCGCGCTGGACGTCTCGATCCAGGCCCAGGTCCTCAATCTCCTGAGCGATCTCCAGGACGAGCTGGGGTTGACCTACTTGTTCATCGTCCATGACTTGGCCGTGGCGCGGCTCATGAGCCATCACATCGCCGTCATGAACTCGGGACAGATCGTGGAAGCCGGAACCTCAGAGGACGTTTTCGACAACACCACCCACCCCTATACCCGTGCGCTGCTGGACGCGGTCCCGGGCGCTCGCCGTCGGGCCAAGGCCCTTGCGGCGGCCGGTACGGCCGTAGCCGTGGAAGGAAAGTGAAATGAGGACCTTGCCCTCCCTGCGTACCCTGACGAAGAGGACGACGGCGTTCCTCGCCGCCGCGGGCCTGCTCGCCCTGGCGGGCTGTGCCAGTCCGGCCGCTTCGTCCGCCCCGAGCAGCCGGCCCTTCACCGTGAACTGGGCCACGACGCTGACCAACATTGATCCTGCATTCGTGTGCGCCGGCAATGAGAACAGCTTCGCCAGCAACTTTTACGCCCGGCTCGTCAAGCTCGACGAGGATCAACAGCCCGACGGAACGCTCGTGGCCAACACGGACCCTGCCCGCGTCAAAGGGGACTTGGCCACGTCCTGGACGGTTTCCCCCGACGGGAAGGCCTACACCTTCTCCTTGCATCCGGGAGCCAAGTTCGCCAACGGCAACCCTTTGGATGCCGAGGCCGTCCGGTACTCGATCATGCGGAACCTCACCATCGGTGGCTGCGGATCCCTCGGCCTGCAAATCGGCCTGACCGACCCGCCCCTGATCAGCAGCGTCGTCGTAGTGGACGCCCAGACTGTCCGGCTCGAACTGTCACGTGCCTACCCCGCAATCCTCGTGACGTTGGCGCAGAGCCGCGGATCGATCTATGACCCGAAAGTCATCAAGGACCACGGCGAGGACAAGAAGGGCGTGCCCAATCAGTGGTTGGCCGCGCATACCGCCAGCAGCAGCGGCCCCTATGTCCTGGACGAGTACGTGGCCAACAACTACGCGGTGCTCAAGCGCAATCCCAACTATTACGGCCAGGCCGCCAAGGAACCGGTGGTCCGCGTCAACTTCATCACCTCGATCCCCACCCTGATGCTGCAGGCACGCCGGGGCGAGGCGGATGTGACCCTGGGGCTGCCACCATACGTTGTTCACGAACTAAGCCAGAACGACTGCTGCACGGTCACCGCGGCCCCCGCTTTTGCCCCGGTCACGGTGTCCTTCGACAATTCCTCCGGCGTGACCTCGAATCCGAAATTGCGCGAAGCGCTGACGTACGCGGTGCCCTATGAACAGATCAAGGCCAGTGTGGCTTACGGATACGCGGACAGCTACTACGGCCCCTTCGTTCCAGGAACACCAGGATTCGACCCGCAACGCTCGGCCGCCCGCCCCCTCGACAAGGACCGGGCACGGGCCTTGGTCAAGGAGTCCGGGCTGGTGAACCCCCAGATCGACCTCATGATCAACCCGACATCGCCTGGGGTCTCCACGCTTGCGACGATCCTGAAAGCCTCGTGGGAGGACATAGGCGTCACGGTCAACATCGATTCGCAGACGCCCACGGCCTTCGCCACGAAGTTCAACACGGGCAAGTACCAGTCTGCGCTGCTGTTCGAGAGCGCCGGCGCGGTGGCTGCCTACGAACTCCGCAAGAAGATGACCTGTGGCAGCAGCTTCAACAACCAGCACATCTGTATCCCAGGGACACCGGACCTCATGAAGAAGCTCGACAACGCCCCGGATCTCCAGGCGCAGCAGCCGTACATCAACGCGCTGGTGGACGCGTGGCGGGCCAGTTCGCCCACCATCATCCTCTACCGTGCGCAATTCACGGCGGTGCTGGCCCACTCGGTGAAGGCCTTCGACTACGCCTCGTCAACCACTTTCTACAACTGGGGACGGTAGGGGCGACCTCCCTGGATACCGCCGGGGCTCCGGAGAGCACCGCGGCGGACAAGACAACACGAAGAACTAGCTAAGGACGCGAAATGCGAATTGGTGTCGATGGAAGCAAAATCCCCCACGAAGCGGACGACTCGGCGATCCGTATCCTCGAACGGGCGCACGGCATGGGGATGGAGGGAGTGTATTTCCGCAGCGTCATGGACGTCTCCCCAACCCTGGACCGCGGCTTGCTCGCAGAGGTCCGGGACTGCGCGGATTCACTCAACCTCTACCTCCAAATGGGCCTCGCGAAGGTCAACCCGTACGCGACGGCTGAAGCTCCGCACGTCCGCAGGCTCGGCGATGGCGACTACACGCGCGGCATGATCAAGATGATCGAGGCCGCGCACGAGGCGGCAGGCGTGACGGACTTGTGGGTGGCGTGTGCCAACTACCAGCGCGGCATGCCGGGCTACTACGTTTTCGACCGCTTCCGGACAGACGCGCCGTGGGCCGACCAGCTCGTGGCGATCGAGAAGTTCCTGCGGCTCCTTGCCCCGGTGGCCCGGGACCACGGCGTGCACATGAACATCGAGACCCACGAAGAGATCACGAGCTATGAAATCGTCCGCCTGGTGGAAGCCGTGGGGCCGGACGTCCTCGGGGTCACCTTCGATACGGCCAACGTGGTGGTGCGAGGGGAAGACCCTGTGGCTGCTGCGCGTCGCGTGGCACCGTACACCCGGGCCACGCACTTGCGGGATTTTGTCCTCGGTGAACAGGACGGCGTCTTTGGCAGGGTCTTCGCGCCGATCGGCCAGGGCTCGATCGATTGGGACGCGGTGCTCGGCATCCTGCACGCCGAGAACCCGGACCTGCCGCTCTCGATCGAGAACGCAGGTCCCACCCTGCACTTGCCGATCGGCCTCGACGATCCTGAATGGATTGCCATGCACCCTGACCTTGATCAGGACGAGGTGGCCAGCATCCGGGGCATGGCTGCCGAGTACGCGGAACGGACGGAAAGGGGCGAGGCGCCGCGGATCAGCGACTTGCGCGCGGCAACTTACGACGGTGCGCACTTCATCGACGTCTCGGCGAAATCCCTGAGGGACGCACTGTCCCGGATCGGAGCCGCGGTGTAGGCACGACTGCGCTGTCCCCACCCAACTGCCTCGCAGTTGTTGTCGTTTAGACGCTTCAGAATGACATTAACTGCCAGTCAGTTGGGTGGGGAGGAGCAGAATAGGCCCATGACTTCCAAGATCACTGATGTGCCGGGAATCCGGGTGGGACATGTCCAGCGGATCGGCGACGGCTGGCTCAGCGGGGTGACCGTTGTCCTTCCGCCGCCCGGGACTGTGGGTTCCGTGGATGTGCGCGGCGGCGGGCCGGGCACGCACGAGACGGACGCCCTCGATCCCACCACCCTAGTGCCCACGGTCGACGCGGTCGTGCTCACCGGCGGTAGCGCCTTCGGTTTGGTCACGGCGCACGGCGCCCAGCGATGGTGCGAAGAACAAAGACGCGGTTTCGCAGTGCCGGGGGGAGTGGTACCGATCGTTCCGGCCGCCGCGATCTTCGACCTGGGTCGCGGCGGTGACTTCGCCGCCCGCCCCGACGAAGCCATGGGATACGAAGCGGCAGGCGCGGCTGCGGCTTCAAGCGAGCACGCCGACGTCGGGCGCGGAAACGTCGGTGCCGGCACCGGTGCCGTGATCGGCCGCGGCGCGTTCAAGGGGGGAGTGGGCACCTCGTCCATCACCCTGGACAGCGGCGTGGTGGTGGGTGCGCTCGCAGTGGTCAACGCGCTCGGGCTGCCTTTCGGCATATCGTCCCCGCGGGCGGAAGCCGGCACCTCCGAACCGGGGCCTCCGGCACTGAACACCACGCTCGTCGTCGTCGCCACCAACGCCGTCCTCGACCCGGCTGAATGCAAGCGCACCGCAAGTGCCGCACACGCCGGCCTCGCCAGGGCGTTGAGTCCGTCCCATACCCTCGCCGACGGCGACACCGTGTTCGCGCTGGCGACCGGCGCCGTCGTGCTTGACCGCAGTTCGGAACAAGCGCGGCAAGTCTCGCTCATCACCCTGCAAAGCGCGGCGGCCGACGCCGTCCGCCTGGCTGTCCTCAACGGTGTCGTGGCCGCGGAATCAATCACGACGGCGGCAGGCACCTACCCTGCCTACGGCGCGGTTTAGCGGGATCCAAGGGGGTTCCGCGGCCAGGGGAAGCGTGACACCGTGCCGGTGTCTGCGCTAGCATGGGCGGATTTAACTTTCGAGCCGTCTTGGCGTAGAGTTGTCTGTTGGTTGTCTGCACAGCCACGCCCATTTAACAGGTCGCGAGTCCTGCTTCGTGGAGTGGCAGGGGCCGGACGGTCAAACAAACAAAAAACGTCCGCAGATTTTCCGGTGCCTAACCGGAGGGCTGCGGCAAACAACAGTTAGCGGAGGATATGGCCAAGAAGGACGGGGTCATTGAGATCGAGGGCGTTGTGACTGAGGCGCTGCCCAATGCGATGTTTCGCGTTGAGCTCACCAACAAGCACATCGTTCTTGCACATATCTCGGGGAAGATGCGACAGCACTACATCAGGATTCTCCCTGAGGACCGCGTAGTGGTGGAGCTAAGCCCTTACGACCTCACACGTGGTCGCATCGTCTACCGCTACAAGTAATTGCTGGGCGGCAGCCTTGGGAAACCCGGGTAGTTGCCGCTCCAGCCGACCAACTGCAACACGCAAAGGAACGCCATGAAGGTCAAGCCGAGCGTTAAGCAGATCTGCGACAAGTGCAAAGTGATCCGCCGTAATGGCCGGGTCATGGTGATCTGCGAGAACCCGCGCCACAAGCAGCGCCAGGGCTAATTCCCCGCAAGGGAGCTAGCGCCCGCGAGGGCAAACCTGGGTTGCTAACCCACGCAAGTAAATAAAGGCAGCACAAGCTGAATTGGGACGTATGGAGCCCGGACAGCTAACCCCCGGTCGGAGGCTGGGGCCGCACTGAAAGTGCGGGTGTACTGCCTACGACCTCCGGTTTATTCAAGGAGTACTGCCACTATGGCTCGTCTCGCTGGCGTAGACATTCCCCGCGAAAAGCGGTTGGAAATTGCGCTTACTTACATCTACGGCGTGGGCAAGACCCGTGCACACGAAACCCTGGCTGCCACCGGCATCAGCGCTGACGTTCGCGTCAAGGACCTGACTGACGCCGAACTGGTTCAGCTGCGTGACTACATTGAAGGCAACTACAAGGTTGAGGGTGACCTTCGCCGCGAAGTAGCAGCAGATATCCGCCGCAAGGTTGAAATCGGCAGCTACGAAGGCCTGCGTCACCGCAAGGGCCTGCCCGTACGCGGTCAGCGTACGAAGACCAACGCTCGTACCCGCAAGGGCCCGAAGCGCACCGTCGCCGGCAAGAAGAAAGCCGGCCGCTAGAAATAGCAGCTGACTTTCCCCCGATAACTTTCTGTAGGAGAAATAATGCCCCCGAAGACTCGTGGCGCGGTTCGCAAGCCGCGTAAGAAGGACAAGAAGAATATCGCGCTTGGCCAGGCGCACATCAAGAGCACCTTTAACAACACCATCGTGTCCATCACGGACCCGAACGGTGCTGTAATCTCCTGGGCTTCCGCCGGTGAGGTTGGATTCAAGGGCTCCCGCAAGTCCACCCCGTTCGCCGCCCAGATGGCTGCCGAGGCTGCTGCAAAGCGCGCCCAGGAGCACGGTCTGCGCAAGGTTGACGTGTTCGTCAAGGGACCGGGATCCGGACGCGAGACCGCAATCCGTTCGCTGCAGGCCGCTGGCCTCGAGGTTGGCTCCATCCAGGACGTCACCCCCAGCGCCCACAACGGTTGCCGCCCGCCGAAGCGCCGCCGCGTCTAATTGGATTCTTGGCCTTGCCGGCCGGGTCCGCCACGGAACAGCCTGACTGTTCCGTGGCGCCCGGCCGGCAAAGCCGGAACCAAGCCGATTTCCACCACCTGTGTTGCGTCATATAGCGGATGCTCGCCGAAAGGAAACCTAAGTGCTTATTGCACAGCGCCCCACTCTGTCTGAAGAAGTAGTCTCCGAGAACCGCTCGCGTTTCATCATTGAACCGCTGGAACCGGGCTTCGGTTACACCCTCGGAAACTCCCTCCGCCGTACCCTGCTCTCCTCCATCCCCGGTGCTGCTGTAACCAGCATCCGGATCGATGGCGTGCTGCACGAGTTCACCACGGTTCCGGGTGTCAAGGAAGATGTCACTGAGATCATCCTGAACATCAAGAACCTCTCCGTGTCCTCCGAGCACGATGAGCCGGTTGTTGCATACCTGCGCAAGCAGGGCCCCGGAGTCGTCACGGCCGCGGACATCGCTCCGCCGGCCGGTGTCGAATTCCACAACCCGGATCTGCACATTGCCACGCTGAACTCGAAGGGCAAGTTCGAACTCGAACTGACCATCGAACGCGGCCGCGGCTACGTTTCGGCAGCTCAGAACAAGTCCGGCGACTCCGAGATCGGCCGTATTCCGGTCGACTCGATCTACTCGCCGGTCTTGAAGGTTACCTTCCGCGTGGAAGCTACCCGTGTTGAGCAGCGCACTGACTTCGACAAGCTGATTGTCGACGTCGAGACCAAGCAGGCAATCGCCCCGCGCGACGCCGTTGCTTCGGCAGGCACCACCCTGGTGGAACTGTTCGGTCTTGCACGTGAGCTGAACACCGCAGCTGAAGGTATCGAGATTGGCCCGTCGCCGACGGACGCTGCCCTGGCAGCCGACATGGCACTGCCGATCGAGGATCTGGACCTCACCGTCCGTTCCTACAACTGCCTCAAGCGTGAGGGCATCCACACCGTGGGTGAACTCGTTGCCCGCTCCGAGGCTGACCTGATGGACATTCGTAACTTCGGTGCGAAGTCCATCGATGAGGTCAAGGCAAAGCTGGTTGAACTGGGTCTGTCCCTCAAGGATTCCCCTCCCGGTTTCGATCTTGCAGCCCGCGCCGCAGCCATCGAAGAGGACGACGCCGCGTTCAGCGACGACGAGCTCTAACAAGCAGATCTTGGCCACCGAGTCCACGTTCGGACCCGGACGGCCTTCATTACAGGAGAAATTACTATGCCTACCCCCACTAAGGGTCCGCGCCTCGGAGGCGGTCCGGCTCACGAGCGCCTGATGCTCGCGAACCTGGCAGCATCGCTGTTCGAGCACAAGCGCATCACCACCACGGTCACCAAGGCCAAGCGCCTGAAGCCGTACGCAGAGCGCCTCGTGACCTTCGCCAAGCGCGGCGACCTGTCCTCCCGCCGTCGCGTGCTCGGCCTGATCAGCGACAAGGGCATCGTCCACGAGCTGTTCACCGACATCGCCGGCGCCGTTGCCAACCGCGATGGTGGCTACACCCGTATCACCAAGATCGGCAACCGCAAGGGCGACAACGCTCCCATGGCTGTCATCGAGCTGGTCCTTGAGCCGGTTTCCCCGAAGCAGGCTGTAGTTGCCGAGGCAACTGCCGCCGCCAAGAAGGACGCTGAGAAGGCTGCTCCAGCCGCCGAAGAGACCGCTCCGGTTGCTGAGGAAGAGGTCGTTGAGACCGAAGCCCCAGAGACCGAAGCCGAGGCTCCTGAAGCTGAAGCTGCTGAAACCGAAGAGGCTCCGGCCGCTGAGGAAAAGAAGTAATTCACTGAATTCTTCACAGTAGACTTAAGTCTATGAACGAACGAAAACCCGCTGCCCCCGTTTTGGGGGGCGGCGGGTTTTTGCGTGTCCGGATGGATCTTTCGTACGACGGCGGCCCTTTCAACGGGTGGGCGCTCCAGCCCGGTCTCCGGACCGTGCAGGGATCGCTGGAAGAGGGGTTGGCGCTGATCGTGCGGCGCCCTGTGCGGGTCACCGTGGCGGGGCGGACCGACGCCGGTGTCCACGCCCGGGGACAAGTGGCGCACATTGACCTGTCCGAGGCCGAGTGGGACGGGCTGCCGAGGGGACACGAGATCGACCCCGCTGCCGCGTTGTTGCGGAGGCTTCGCGGCGCCTTGAGCCGGGTCCTTCAGGATGAAACCGGCGCCATTGAAGTGCACGACGTCGGACTGGCGCCGGACGGCTTTGACGCCCGCTTCTCAGCGTTGTGGCGACGCTACAGCTACCGGATCGCCGATGGGCCGGAACGCTGGGATCCTGTCTTGCGCAGGCTCACCCTCTGGCACAAGGCGGAGTTGGACGAGGCCGCGATGAACGCGGGGGCCGCGACGCTGCTCGGGCTCCAGGATTTCCGCGCCTACTGCAAGCCCCGTGAGGGAGCCACCACTATCCGCGAACTGCAGCGGCTAGAGTTCGTCCGTGGCAACGACGGCGTACTGCTCGCCAATGTCCAGGCCGACGCGTTTTGCCACAACATGGTGCGTGCGCTGGTGGGATCCGCATTGCGTGTGGGGGAGGGCCTGGAAAGTCCGGAGTGGCTGCACGAGCGTTTGCTCGCGGGGGTCAGGGACGCCAAGTCCGTGTTGGCTGCGCCGCACCCCTTGGTGCTTGAGGAAGTGGCCTATCCCTCTGACGACGAACTGTTTGCTCGGGCCGAGCTGACGCGGGCGCGGCGGGAGTAGGTTTGGGGGCTCTTCGTGGTTGGTGGGGAACTGAGTTCGTGTCGTTGAAGACAAGAGGGCCCGTGGCCCTGTTGGGATGAGTGT